>JAJZIF010000109.1 GCA_021810735.1 Acidobacteriota bacterium | reverse complement strand
CCGGACCATCGGCAGGTTTCCTCGTATAGCATACGCGGGCAAAACCCGTTTGACGAGGACGCCGCCCGCAAACTTTCAGCGGCCCACCATTCAAAATCAGCACCCTGCGGTTCGTGCGCCCTCGAAACCACCAGCCCATCGAACCCGCCCGGGTGTCGGGCAATTCAAATTCTCTACGCGCCCTTCGCGGCACTCTTGCCGCTGCCCGCGCCCTTTTCGCTGTTCTTGGAACTCGTATCCGCCGGTGTTGAGGGTGCGGGCGGGGTTGGGGGCGTAATCCCCTGCTGCCGCAGCGCACGATTAATCATCAGGTCCAGGTCCGCCGGATCCAGCACTCCGGCCCAGCGCACGCCGTTCACATAAAATGTCGGCGTCGCTGAAATCCCCAACCGGTCGCCAGCCATCATCTCCTTGCGCACCACGCTTTCATCCTGCTTCTTCACGCAGGCGTCCAGCTTGCTCGTGTCCAGGTGGTCGCGCACGCCCTCCTGCTCGGCCAGCTTGTCCAGCGTCGCAAACGACTTGCTCAGTTCCGGCTGCGGGCCCGTGATGTCCTCCCCGTGCGTATGCACGTAGTCCACGTAGTTCCAGTACGCCTTGCCGCTCTGCGCCGCCAGGCAGTTCGCGTTCACCGCCGCGTGCATCGCCCAGGGATGCAGCTCCGTCAGCGGAAAATCCACATAAATCACGCGGATCAGCCCTTTGTATTGATCCATGATCCCCGGAAACAGCTCCGCGTGCAGCCGCGCGCAGAATGGGCATTCCAGGTCGTCGAAATTCACCAGCGTCACTTTCGCCTTGGGATTCCCGCGAATCGGCCGGCCCTCGATCGGCAGCATCGCATCCGGATCCTTGCTGATGTCGATCTTTGAAAGCCGCGCCAGCGTATTGCCGTCTTTCGAAATCAGGTATTCCAGTTGCTGCGTCCGGTTCGGATGTCCCGGCAGCGAAAATGTCACCAGGATCGAGTTGTAGCCGGAAAGACTGCTCTTCTTTTCCGGACCGATCGTCACGTTATAAACCGGCGGTACGCTCAGCTCATTGCGGATGGCCGTTTCGATCCGCGCATTCAGTTGAGCAGTCGATTTCGATGGCGTGGCCGGCGCCTGGGCCCGGCAACCAGCCGTGGCAGCCAGTACAACACAGCAGGCGAGAATTCCTTGGATACGCAGCAAAAGGGGTCCACCTTTTCGGGACAAAGTCGTTCTTCCCATTATCCCACCTGCGCCACCACGGATGCACCCGCCGAATCGCGCCTTTTCGAGCGAATGCTGGCACTTTCGTGCCCTGTGCCGCGCTGAGCGGCTACTCAATCACCGCCAGATCCTGACCCGCGCCCACCGCCTCGCCCGGCGCCACCAGCAGTCTGGCCACGGTACCATCCTTCGGCGACTTCACCTCGTTCTGCATCTTCATCGCCTCCAGCACCAGCACGCCCTTCCCGGCGCTCACCCTGTCGCCCTCGGTCACAAGTATGCGCACAACCCGCCCCGGCATCGATGCCTTCAGCGTCCGTGGCCCGCCCTCGCTGTCATTTCCCCTTCGGCGCGATCGCAGCGAGCGCGGGTCCTCCATCCGGTACGCAAAGCGTTCCCGGCCCACGTATACCGCTGAATCCTCGATTTCCGGAGTCTCTTCGGCCACCACTCGGTAGGCTCGCCCATCGATCAGCAGAGAGAAGATCCCTGCCCGCAGCATCTCTACGTCAACCTTCCTCTCCTCTCCGTCCACAATCGCGCGGTACGCCCCGTCATCGGCGGTTTCCAGGCGAATCTCGCGGCGTTTCCCCGCAATTTCTATGTAGAGCTTCACCGCATCGCCTCCCTCCGCCCCGCCTGCTTCCACGCGCGTTGTTCGTCCGGGGCCGGGGTGCTCCCTGCGCCCGTACTCGCGCTCGCGCTGTGCGAATTCTCCAGCAGCGCCGCCCCCAGTGCCGCCGCCAGTTCTACCGCCGGTGGACGCTCGGCCATCACAGCGGAACCTCCGTTCAGCAGCCTGTCCAGATATTCCGTGTCGATCTCCGCACGCCTGAAACCTTCATCCTGCAAGATCCGCCGGAACAACCCCAGGTTGCACCGGATTCCCCCAATCACATACTCATCCAGCGCTCTCAACAGCCGCGCAATCGCCATCTCCCGTGTCGGCGCATACGCAATCAGCTTCGACAGCATCGGATCGTAATCCATCGGCACTGTCCAGCCCTCGTACACGCCGCAATCCTCACGAATTCCCGGCCCTCCCGGCTGCAGCAGCCGCGTAATCTTGCCCGGCGACGGAAAAAACTGGTTCTCCGGATCCTCCGCATACACGCGGCACTCTATCGCGTGCCCGCGCAGCATAATATCCTCCTGCCGCAGCGCCAGCGGCTTACCCTCCGCCACATCAATCTGCAGATGCACCAGGTCCAGCCCCGTCACCAGTTCCGTTACCGGATGCTCTACCTGCAGACGGGTGTTCGTCTCCAGAAAATAAAAATTCTCATGTTTATCCAGCAGGAATTCCACTGTCCCCGCATTCGTGTAGCCCGCTGTCTGCGCCAGCCGCACTGCGGCCTCGCCCATTCGTTGCCGCAACTCGGGCCCCACCACCGCCGACGGTGCTTCCTCGATCACTTTCTGGTGGCGCCGCTGTACCGAACACTCACGCTCGCCCAGGTAGAGGCAGTTCCCGTGCTCATCGGCAAGCACCTGAATCTCCACGTGCCGTGGCCGCTCTATCTGTTTTTCCAGGTACACTTCGTCCGACCCAAACGCCCGCTCCGCCTCGCTTCGTGCCGTATCAAATGCGGCCAGTAATTCTTCCGGCTTCGCAATCACCCGCATGCCTTTGCCGCCTCCGCCCGCCGCGGCCTTCAACATCACCGGATATCCAATCTTCTCCGCGACCTGCCTGGCTTCCTCCAGCGATACCAGCCCCTTCGTCGACCCCGGCGTTCGCGGCATTCCCGCCGCATCCGCCGCCTGCCGCGCCCGCGTCTTCGAGCCGAGCGCCCGCATCGCCTTCGCGGACGGACCAATAAACTTCACTCCTGCCCGCTCGCAGGCCTCCGCAAAATCCGCATTCTCTGACAGGAATCCATACCCCGGATGAATCGCGTCCGCGCCGCTCTTCTTCGCGATTTCCAGGATCTTGTCCCCGCGCAAATACGATTCGCTCGCCGCCGCCGGACCCAGCCGGTAGGCCTCGTCCGACTCCAGCACATGCAGCGCGGCACGATCCACGTCCGAGTACACCGCCACCGTGGCAATGCCCCGCTCCCGGCATGCCCGTTCCACCCGCAGCGCAATCTCTCCTCGGTTTGCAATCAGAATTTTCTGGAACACCATGAACCCCTTCGCTCCCGTTCAATTCCTCCGCCACAGCAAGCATGGATTCTAACGGAAGTCACCGTCCTCCGGCACATCCCCGCTTTTACGCCCCTACAAAATGCAAAGGCCCCCGGTTTCCCGGAGGCCTCTGGCTCATCTTCAGCAAGTCTCAATGGCCCGATTGGATGACGATACCTTCGTTGCCCTTGTTCTGTTTCAGCTCGTTGGCGCGCCGCGTAGCCAGTTGCTTGGCTGCCCAGCTGTCGGCTTTCTGCACGTCCGCCTTGCGCTCTGCCTCGTCACCGCACGCCAGGTTCGCCTTCTGCCGGTACATCAGGTTCATGTACGACATGGCGTCATCGTAGTTCGGATTGATGTCCAGTGCCTTGTGCAGATAGGTGATGCCGTCCTGCACAAACTGCTGGTTCTGCTGCTTCAGCGATTCGCACACCTTCTTCGGCATCTTGGCGTTGCCCTGACCGTTATCGGTCAGATTCACAGACTTCAGCGCCGCGACCGAGTTCTTATACGCCTCGCCCCAGTCAATCACACCGATGGTGTATGCCGCTTGCGCATTTTTGGGGTCAGCCGCCAGCACCTTCTGGTTCCACTCCTTCGACTTTTCGAACTGGTCCAGATCGTAGTACAGGCTCGCAATTTGCTGCAGCGCCGTGACGTCGTTCGGATTCTTTTCGAGAACCTTGTTGAACTCGTCGATGGCAGTCTGCGCAATCTTCTCGTTTTGGGGCGTCTTCAGATCGGGAACCACCTGCATTGCATACGCCGTGGCCAGATACAGCCGCGTCATCGGGTAGTTCGGATCCAGGTGTACCGCCCTTTGGAAATGGTTGATGGCCGCTTCATACTGCGCGGCCTTGTATGCATCTACGCCCTTGTTCAGTTGATCCCGGGCCTCCAGCTGCTTGCACCCGGACAAATTGACCAGCAGAGCTGCCGCGACTGCCGCCAGCACCGGGATTCGTGCAATTCGGTTCATTCTCTTCCTTCTCCTTGGATCACCAGAGAGGCTGGGATCGACAAGCAAATTTCTTCGCGAAGTGATTGTAAATCGTTTGCATGGCGTGGCAACTCCGGTTCGATTCCGGAAAAGTCATCCGCGCGCGCATTCGGGCCATCGCCTTCGCCGCATGGCCCGAATACGGTCGTACCTTAATCTCCTGCCGCTACCTTTGGCGTGATGATGCCGATATGATCCACGCCTGCGCCCGTTCCGCTGTCAATCGCCGCTTCCACCTGCGAAAAATTCAGATTGGGATCGGCCTTGATGAACATGATCTTTTGCGCGCGTGTCGCAAAGATCTGCGCAAGTTGTCCCTGCAGTGCGGACAGTGCCACCGTCGTCTGATTGATCTTGTAGGTCGCCGGGCTGCTCCCGTTGCCGAGCACCTGAACCACGATATTCGTATCGTTGTTGTTCTGCACCTTCTTCTTCGGCGGCAGCGGCACCTGCGCATGCAATCCATGCTGCGTGGTCGGCACAATGATCATGAAGATGATCAACAGCACCAGAAGAACGTCAATGAGAGGGGTGACGTTCGGATTCGAACTCAACTCCCCCGAGCTTCCAATTGTCATTGCCATAGTGAAATCCTCGTCCTGGCTACTGGCCAGCTACCCCTGTCGGCGGTGGCGGCGGTCCCTGCCGCTGGTCCGTCAGTAATCCCAGTTGCTCTACGCCGGCCGTACGGACCGCGTCGATCGCATTCTCCACCGTCCCGTATTGCGAGCGTTCATCGGCGCGAATGTAGACGACCTTGTTCGTCTTGTTTTGGAGATCGTTGTCCACTTCCTTGGCAAGCTTGGACATCGAAACCTCATTCTGCCCGAGGTATACCTTGTTATCACGCGTAATCGCCACAATCACGGCGTCCGACTTGCTCGCGTTCTTCATTGCCACCGCATTCCGGCTTCGCGGCAGATTCACGTTAACCTTCTGTTCCAGCAGTGGCGTGATCACCATGAAGATAATCAGCAGCACCAGCATCACGTCCACCATCGGCGTAACGTTAATGTCGGAATTTACCTTACTGCCTTCGTCTCGTACTACGATTCCCATTGCAGTGCTCCCCTGCGCTCTCTGAGATTTCTGATCGCACCCTGCGTGCGCCCACGGCTGAGGATCAGTGGCCGGGGACCGTCGCCAGTCCCCGGCTTATCGCTCATTTCCGTTCAGACCGCCGTGTTTAGCGGCGGCTCTGCTTGATGAAGTAATCGATCAGTTCGCTCGAAGAGTTGTCCATCTCCACGTCAAAGGACTCAACCTTGTTCGTGAAGTAATTGAACATCCACACCGCGGGCACGGCAACCAGAAGCCCGAAGGCCGTGGTCACCAGCGCTTCCGAAATGCCGCTGGCAACTGCGCCGATACCAGGCGTCTTCTGCGTCGCAATTTCCTGGAAGGCCTTCAGAATACCGGCGACCGTTCCGAACAGTCCGACGAATGGCGCCGTTGACCCAATCGTCGCCAGGCCGCCCAGACCACGCTTCAGCTTGGCGTGCACAATCGCTTCCGCCCGCTCCAGCGCGCGCTTCGACGATTCAATCTGCTCCGTCGTCACTGTGCTGCCGCCGCCATAGTTGCGGAACTCCTGCAGACCCGCCGTCACCACTTCGGCAAGGTGCGACTTCTTGTTGCGATCGGCAACCTTCACCGCTTCGTCCAGCTTGCCTTCGCGCAGCGCGCCGGCGACGCGAGGAGCAAACTCGCGGGACTGCTTGCGGGCTGCCGCGAAATACAGCCAGCGGTCAATCATCACGGCCAGCGACCAGATCGACATGATGAACAAAACGAACACCACGCCGCGGGCCAGCCAGCCCATGTTGTGCCACAGGTCCATCGGGCTGAAGCCGACGGTCTGCTGGTCTTGGAAAAAGCCCAGAGCGGCCAGGTGTGAGGTTGCATGCGAAATATGAGCGAGAATCACTGAATCTTTCCTCCTAGGGAGTAACTGCCATAAACGGTGTGAGTTGCCAGCGGTGCGCGCCCCCGGCTCTCACCGCTGGGCGCAGGACAAACAAAGCCTAATCCCCGAGACTGAAGACCACGTTAATCTGCGTCTCCACCTGCACGGGCTGGCCATTCAAAATATACGGCCTGTAGCGCCAGGTGCGTACAGCTTCCAAAGCAGCATTGCGCAACATCGCAGGGCCGGATATTACCTGCAGATCCTCAATCGTACCCTGCGTCGAAATCAGTGCCGAAAGCACCACCGTGCCCTGAATATGAGCGGCCTTCGCAATCGGCGGATATTGCGGCGACACGCCGCCGATTCTATTACCGGCTACCACACCGGCCGAAACGCGCAGCGGCTTCTGCGGAGCTGCCTTCACCACCGGCGCTGGTCCGCCCAGGCCACCAAGAATGCCCCCCATCACGCCAGAGCCATCCCCGGCTCCGGCAACACCGGCTACACCGGTGTTCTGAGGCGCCGGCTGGGTGTGGATCATCTTGATCACCTTTGGAATCTTGGTGGGCGCCGTCATGTCATTCACCTGCACCTGGATCTTCGGCACCTGCACTTGCGGCGGCGGTGGTGGTGGTGGTGGTGGCGGCGGCGGCGGGGCCACAAGCAATGCCGTCATCATCGACTTCGGCAATGCTTCCGGGTAGATCAGCGGATACAGAATCAGGGCAGCCAGGATCGAAAGGTTCAGCACTGCACCGATCCAAACATAGTATTTGCTCTTCGTCTTGAGCTTGCCGCCGGATTCCATTAGGGCGTCTTCAAACATAGCCGACCTCGAAGGTTCAGAACTTGGTTCACCGTTTTAGACACCGGTGAGCGTGCTTTTGTTCCCGGACCCATCGCAGGTGAAATTCCGGTGATCGTTTTCTAACACACCCACACGACATCTGAAAAATCGCTTTGTTTTCTACTCTCGGGAACCGCACCGCAACCGGTGCAAATTCACGATCGTTTCATCTTTCTCCACTGCCCTCCGCGGCTTTCCAGCCCCGGGTTGCAATGGCTTTCCCCACTACGGACAAAGCAGCGCCGCGACGCTGCTTTTCTTCCGTCTCTAACTCCTCTTACGCGACGCAGGAAGCGTTGCCGACTTGCCCCTCTTGCCCGCTCGCCAGTTCTGGTACGCCACCAGCATCGGCGATGCCACCGCAATCGACGAATACGTGCCGATCATGATACCGATCACCAGCGCAAACGAAAACCCGCGCAGCACTTCGCCGCCAAACACCAACAGCGACACCGCCGTTAAAAACGTCAGTCCCGATGTCAGCACCGTCCGGCTCAATGTCTGGTTGATGCTCCGATTCACCAGGTCCGCCAGCGGCTCGCGTCGCGACATCCGCAGATTCTCGCGTATGCGATCGAATACCACAATCGTGTCGTTCATCGAGTAGCCGATCAGCGTCAGGATCGCCGCAATCACCGTCAGCGACATCTCCTTATCCGCCAGGCTGAAGGCGCCAATCGTGATGATCGTGTCGTGAAACACCGCCACCACCGCAGCCACGCCGTAAATCAGCTCGAACCGGAACCACAAATAAATCAGCATCCCGGCCAGCGAATACAGCACCGCCATCAGCGCCTTATGCCGCAACTGCGCGCCAACTTCAGGGCCCACGATTTCGACATTTCGTATCGTGAATCCCGACAGGTATGCGCCCTGCTGCAGCGCCTGCACCACCGCCGGATCGGCCACGCCATTCAGCTCGGAAATCGATCCGATTATGCCGCCATGATCGTTGCGGTACGACTCAATCGCTGCCGCCTGCTGCGTGTAGCGGATCGTCGCGTTCTGGTCGTTCCCCAGGTGCTCCGGATCCTGCTGCTGCAACCACTGCAGCAGATCTCCCTTGCTCGCATTGTCCAGGTCCAGCTTGCCTTGCGCCTGCGCCTGCGCAGCCGCCTCGGAGTAATGCTTCGCAAGCATGTGCTGAATCTGCGCCCGGCTCCGGTCCAGCGACGCCGTGTCCGTGGCCTTTTCCGCCAGCGTGATCAGCTCTTCGTGGTCTGACGGAGCGCCAAAGCTCTCAATGCGCGCGCTGTGCAATCCCTCTGCGTTGGCCGCTGCGCGAATACGGTCCACATTCGGCGGCCCCGCAAACTTCACCTGGACGACCGTGCCGCCCTTGAAGTCCACATCCAGTCGCAGATGATGCCAGAAAAACAGTGAGTATAGGCCGGAAATGCTGAATATCAGCGAAAACCCAAGGAAATACCACTTCTTCCCCAGCCAGTCGATCTTTACGTCGTGAAACAGTTCCACAGAATTATCCTTAGCTTCTAGCTTTTAGCTTCAAGCTGTTAGCTCCTGGCTAGGGGCTGTCTGCTATCCGCGTCTCGCTCTGCTTCAAATTCTCTTACTCGACACGCTAACCTCTGCTCCGGCCATACAGCGGCTAAGAGCTAACGGCTAGCGGCTAACAGCTAAATCGAAATCGCTTCTCCCCGCCCCTTGCGGTTCAATATCGCTTCAAAGATCACTCGCGACACAAACACCGCTGTAAACAGGTTCGCAATCAAACCAAACACCAGCGTCACCGCAAATCCGCGCACCGGGCCCGTACCAAAAATAAACAGAATCGCCGCCGAAACCACCGTCGTCACGTGCGTATCCAGAATCGTTCTCCACGCATGCCCAAAGCCCTGGTCCACGGCAGCCGCCGGTGTCTTGCCCGCGCGCAGCTCTTCTCGTATTCGCTCAAAGATCAGCACGTTCGAGTCCACGCCCATGCCGACCGTCAAGATCACACCTGCTATTCCCGGCAGCGTCAGTACCGAGTGCGTAAAGCCCATGAACCCAAGCAGAATCACCAGGTTCAGAATCAGCGCAAGATCCGCGTTAATGCCCGCGCCCTTGTAGTAGATCAGCATGAAGATCAGCACCGCCGACATGCCGATCACCGACGCCATCACTCCGGCGTGAATCGAATCGATGCCCAGCGAAGGCCCGATCGTCGTCTCCTGCAAATACGTCAGCGACGCGGGCAGCGCGCCGGTCCGCAGCAGCAGCGACAAATCCTTGGCTTCCTGCTCCGTGATCCCGCCCCCGGAGATCGTTCCCTGGTCGTGGATCGTCGCATCGATCGTCGCCACTTCCTGAACCTTGCCATCCAGCACAATCGCCAGCGGCTTGCCCTTGTT
>JAJZIF010000108.1 GCA_021810735.1 Acidobacteriota bacterium | reverse complement strand
GCTGCCAAACAGCTTGGTGAACCTCTCCATCGGTCGCCTCCCTTTGCTCTCGTCGGGATAACAAGATCATCGGACAGGCGACCCCTGGTTTCAAAATTTCAAATATCTTTGGCTAGATTTCCGGATCATTGCCGCGACCAACCGTGTACTCGAAGAAGAAGTCGAGGAAAAGCAATTTCGCTCCGATCTCTACTACCGGCTGAAGGTCTTCAGCATCCAGTTACCCGCTCTGCGTGAGCGGCGCTCGGACATTCTGCCGCTTGCCGAATATTTTCTGACCAGGTTCAACCAGCAAAACCAGCAACACGTCCCCGGATTTACAGAAGATGCGATTGTCTTGCTCCAGCAGTATTCCTATCCCGGCAACATTCGGGAGTTGGAACATATCGTCGAGCGTGCCGCAGTCGAGGCCGCAGGACGCGCCATCACCAGGGAAATCGTCTCCAAGGCCCTTCCAGCCTTTGAATCCTGCACGATGGAACCTAACCTAACTGAACTGCTGCGCCTTCCGTTTCATGCGTCGGTTGCCGCATGGGAGAAACGCCTGATTGAAGACGCCCTGGCGGAAAGCGGAGGCAACAAGGCCGACGCTGCGAGAAAACTCCAGATTCATCGCAGGCTTCTATACGAGAAGATGGAGCAGTTAGGAATTGAGAAGTCTGAATAAGCAGATGTCTTGCGAACTCATCCCTGGGCTGTTCCCCGGTGCAAGTCATCAATTATTTTTAGATACTCTTCCCGGTTGATTTCTCCCTTGGCATAGCGTTCGGCCGCAATCTGTATGCCCGCGCTTGAGGCCGTTTTGTGAGAAGCGCTGGCGTTCTTGCGGATAAATCTTTGCGCGCGAGGCCACAGGAGAACCGCCCCGATCAGGATCAATCCCCAAAAGACAGCTTGGTCGAGCCCCGGCCCCAAACCGAGCGGCGGCCCAATGGGGCCGGCTGCGCAACCCCCTGCAAAAATGAGTAACAATAACGAAGCGGCTATGAATACCAAATTCCTCATGACATCTCCTTTCTTTATGGATGATCGTTCTTGCCGTTCGTAGTGCGGCTTGCCGTTCCCTCGCTCACGGCAGACGCACAACGAAGCCCGTGCTTATTGTTTTCGGGTTGAGACTGCTGCCGATTTTCGGATCGAGACTCCTGCCCAGACCTGAAACTCCGCCGTAGCTGAACTCCACCACGCGCCAATCGATACGAGGCAGAATCGTCATATCCAGTCCTCCCAAAAATTGATATTCAAAATCGGTGTTGCTTTGCTTTGCAACGCCCTGTCCAAACCGGGTATGGCCAACACCGAAGGGCCTCCGCATAAGGCTGCAAGGGCAGTGCATGGGGTATAAAAACCAGCCGGGGGCCGGCCAGAACGCTGTCGAGCATGGTCGAGCCAGTGCCGAGAAATGCTGCGCGGAGGTCGATTCCAGCACCCAGGAACGGAACATGCCAAGGATCGTAATATGCGCCCAATGTAGGACCATACAGCCAACCGGTGTTTGGCCGATTGATCTTGCCTGCGCTGAACTCCCCATACACGCCAACCTGGGCCATCGTGCCGAGTGCCGAAACGAGCAGCAGTAGTGGAGCGAAACGTAGCCATTTCATTGGGGCACTCCTTTGGGCGTAGGACTCATTGTGGCGGCGGTGGCGGTGGGGGTGGTTCTGCAGGCGCACCTGTCAGTGGTGGGGCAGTCGCAAACGTCTGCTTGTTCGCAACTATACTTTGCGCGAAGAGTACCGTTTCACCGCCGATCGCCTGTTGCTGTCCGCTTACCTGAATCAACGTGCCTCTGCTCAAAACGCCGCGCAGTTGTATCCCTAAATCTGGCGGTACACTCACGGCCACTCCATCGCGCAACGTGAGCCCCTGCACCTCACTCTGTGGCCCATAAATGATGGTGCGCACATGGCTCGTGCGCGTGACAGGCGTCCCACCTGCGACTATGCCAGCAGTAGCTGTTGGTGGTGGAGCGGGGGCATACCCAACAGGCGGAGGAGGAGGAGGAGGCGGTGGTGCGCCGTATTGCGCTGGAGGTGGTGGAGGCGGTGGCGGTGGTACACCATATTGCGGAAGAGGTGGTGGTGGCGGCGTTGGTGGTGGCGGCGGTGGACATGTGCATGGTTGAGCAAGAGCTGGCGGTGGAGGGGGCGGTGGTGGTGGTGGAACTGGCCGACAACCCGTGACAAGCAGAAGGCCCACTCCTGCTAACAACATGGAGCACATGGATGCGATGATCGATTGCGAATGTAGTTTCATGGTGTTAGCTCCTTGAAATTCGTTCAGCCCCCCTGCGTTACTGTGGCGGCGGTGGTGCACCGTATTGCGGTAGCGGAGGAGGTGCGGAAGGAGCTGTTGCGGTCACCGATCCGATACGTCTTCCGGCAGCTTGTGAGATAAGCTGCGCAGTCATCACCGTGCGTCCGGGCACTGAAGGATGCAGTGCTCCGTAGATATTCACACGAGTTCTTAGCGGTGGGATGATGCCTGAGAAGTTGTCCGGTAGTGTCAATCAATGTTCCGTCATCGAGCAGGAAGCCATCGAGCCGTCCATCGTCCGCATAGTTCAGTTGGCGGATGCGTCCCCGCGCTGTGTAGTTAGCGGTCTGAAGTTGTGCAGGAGCAGAAGTTGCCGGATTTGGCTGTGCTGTCTGGGGCGCGTTCGCTGCGGATATATTGGGCGGTACCGCGGGTGCGGGCGGTTGACTCGCGCAGCCAGCGATGGAAATCAGAGCTAGGACTGTGGGCACGAAGAGAAAGGTCCTTAATCGCATAAGGCACCCTCCATTCACCCGTGGATAATGCACGGCTGTTGCCAAACATACAGATTTCCGTTGTGTCCGCGATTCAACAAGATGCATGCAGACGAACGCAGATCGAATGCCATGATTGACCGTTAAGCGGACAATGGCATGTGACAAAAGCGAACAGAAGCTAGAAAGAGCGCCCCAGCTTCGGGGCGGAATGGATCGGACTTCAACTACCAACTAGAAGTTGAAGTGTGCCTCCAAAAAGATGCTGCGGTTGCCACCTTCAGGCGGAGTGAAGGGGCCGGTAGCCAGAGACTGCGATTTGAAACGCAGAGACGGTGGCGAGGTAAGCGTGCCGTTCGGCGTGCCTAAGTTCTGATGGTTGAAGACATTCGTGAACATGACCGCGAAGGTCAGGTTATACCTGCGAAGGACAGTCGCATCCATTTTCCCCGACCAAAGGGGCCACTGCTTAACCCGCCAGGTCCGAGTCCACCCGGACCTCCGCCCGGCGGAGGCGGTGGAGGCCCGCCAGGTTCGCCGCCGGGGCCGCTTGCCACGCGCGAACCAATGCCGATGATCTTGCTGATGTGCAGATTCAGGCCAACATTGGAAGGCCCGGTGCCGAAGCCATAGGGGATGATCTTTTCGCTGGTCCCAATGGGGCTGGCATCCAGGCAGCCATAAGGCGTGGCCACATATTGCGTAGATGTGCCGCAACGGGCCGGGTCTGCAATCGTAGGCCGTGCGTTGAATTGATTATTGCCGGTAAGGTCGCTGCCGATGGTGATGTTGTAAGGTATCCCGGAGCTATAACCGAAGAAAGGCGACACCTGGAAGCCATAAGGCGCTGAGATGTTTCCGATGATGTTGATGCGGTTGTGAATGTCGAAACTTGTACGCCCATAGTCGAACCCAGGGTCCTGCGCAACTGATGGCACATATGTGACGCCGCTCGTATCGCCTTTCGCGTTGTTGTAGATATAGAAACCAAAGAGACTGAAGCGGCGGAAGTGGACCGTCCCGGTAAGAATGATCTGGTTTTGGCGATAGACACCTCCCGATTGATATTGCATCAGGTTTTTGGAAGCAGCCGGTATCGACTCGCTGGGATACGTGCCAAGCGCGACAGTCGGAAACGGCACAGCACCGATGTTGTTGGCTAGGTATTGATGTACACCACGCGAGTAAAGATAGGTGATGTTTCCCGTGATGTTCTTTGCCACTTGACGGTCGATTCCCATCGCTGCCTGCATGTCGTTGGCGGCATGAAAGCCCTTCGCGATGCTGTATTGGGTCAGCGCGCTTTCATTGGAGGTTGGATTCGGCGGCTTGATGGCGATGCCGGGACTTGTCTCCTGGTATCCAGTGGGATCGGTTACTGTGTAGCCGACCTGGTTGACTCCATTCTGATGAATCGCGGTAATAACGTATGGCGTGCCCGCGGTGGAATCGAAGCTGTTCGGCACCGTGAAGCGCTGATAGAACCAGCCATAGCCTGCGCGCAACACAGTCTTTGTTGGCTGTCTTCTGGTCCCATGCCCCAGCGCATAGGCAAAGGAGATGCGCGGCGCCCAGTCACTCTTGTCGCGGATGCGGTTCTGCGATTCCCAACGTAGCCCGTAGCTGAAGGTGAAGCGTGGATTGACCTTCCAATCGTCCTGATAGAAGAGCGCAGCGTCAAAGAGCATAACGCGAGCGGTGTAATTTTTGACTACGGTCACGGTGTACTTTTGCGGTGCTCTGGCAAGATAGTCGGCAGTCGATTGGAATATGTAGGCGCCATTGGTTCCGGCGTTCGTGAAATTACTGTCGTCATAGGCGCGCAGACGTCCGCCGAAGTTCAAGGAGTGATTTCCCTTGGCCGCCGCGAAATAGTTCTGCAACTCAAAGTCGTCCTGGTTGTCCTCTACAGTCCCGGAGTTGCTGCCGCCGTCCGTAAACGCACCCTGCACTGTAACAGTGGGCGACGCATTCTGCGCAACTTGCTGGCTGCGGATGCGCCGGTACTGGAAGCGGATGTCATCGACGACATTCCTGCTCCATACAAGGCTGTCGCTCAACTGGAATTCATGTTCGAGGTTGTGTGTGTTGTACGCCTGCAAGGGCAGGCTTGTTTCTCCCACACCCTGATTCGTATCTGCCAGGCGAAAGAAATCGTACCGAAGCGTCAGGGTGTTTGCACGGCCAAGCTGCAGATCAATGCGCGGGCTGTCATCGATGCGGGAACTGGGGTTGTTGAAAGGCTCATTCAGCAGCGTACCATCTGGATTCGATGCGGTAATGCTAGATGGGTCCACCGCATCCACCACCTGCACGCTCTGATGGTTGCGCGCAAATGCGCTGAAGAAGTAGGAGGCGTTCTTTGAGAAGGGTCCACCGATATTGCCATCCAGATCATAGGAGTGATAGGCGGGTTCCGGGCCTATCAGAAGAGGGTTGCGCGAGTTGAAAGCCGAATCGTTGCCGCGAGAGCCCAATTGCCCGTGCAGTTTGTCCGTACCGGGCTTGGTGAATATCTCGATGCGGCCGTAGCCAAGGCGGTCAAATTGTGCCGAGAACTGGTTTTGATTGATCCGAATTTCGCGGATGGAGGATTTCGGCGGAAGCTGCCCTCCGGTAAAACCATCAATGTAGATCTCGCCGCCATTCGGTCCAGCGGACGGACCCGCCAATGCTTGCAATTCATTCAGTAGCTCGTCAGGATCGTCGGAAAGCGCGTCGAGGTCTTTGCCTTGGATGATGATTGCGTTTGCATTGTTATTGGGACTGGTGCTGACAGTTTGGCTCTCATCGCTCACCGTGACTTGTTGCTGCTCTACCTGAATGGAAAGTGCGACATTCAGTTGTGTCGACCGATCTATTGCAACTATGACATTCTGCGCATGAAAGGAAGCGAACCCAGGCGCTGTCACCGTCACATTGTAAGTTCCAGCCGTAAGTCCGCGCATGGTATAAACGCCCGCAGCATTGGAGATCGCCGTCGTGGTCTGCCTCGTGACGGAGATGGCGCTGACCGTCGCATTCGGAACCATCGCGCCGGAAGGGTCTGCCACCTGTCCTCGAAGCGTCCCTGTCTTGCTCTGCGAAGTTTGCGCAGACAAGGAGGAGAGACCGACGATCAAAAGTGCGAGGACCAGGAAACAGAAACAACGGATCGGTGTAGGAATCTTCATGCGCTTCAAGAGAGTCAAAATTGGTAGTACGTTTAATGCAATTGCCTATTTCTAGTGTCGAAATCTAAAGATTCAGAGATGCAGCGAGTTGGAAACATGCTCTGACGGCGTTTGTCCGCGCATCCCGAAACGCAGATAGTTCCGACCTTGCGACACGAAAAGAGATTCATGTGTCAGTAGGTGAGGGGCAAAGCTGTAGCCAAATGAACGGAGCATTGTGAAGGTCTACATTCAAAGGGATACAAAGAGGTGAGTTCGGAAATTCAGCGAGTTCTGACCGCTAAGCGGACAGAGGGTGTGATAAAAGCGAACGCGGCCCGTCGATTCGGCAACCGGATATCGCCGGTTTTAAGAAGGGCATTGATGGTTTTGATCCCTTGATGAAAAAGTTTGCCGGTCGGTCCTATAGAAAGGTCGTCGTCACTCTGGAGCTATCCGAGAAGTGCTGCTCAACTCAGCCTATTGGCAATTGCAATTGCGCTGGTGGCCTTTGCTCCTCAATCCGCTTCATAAAGGTGCGAACGAATTCGCTGATCAGCCGCGATTCATTGCTGACTAAGGTGGCGAGATGTATTTCCAGATGAATCTGCTCGTCCAATAGAGGGATACGGATGAGTCCATTACGCACAACTCGATCAGCCCCAGCAGGTGTGAACCAAGCGAGCAGAGCGTTGTCTGTCAGCAACGCGGCGGCTTGGTCGGGCTGGCTGACCTGGTGAACGATATTCGGCTTCTGTCGTTCAATTTCCATTCGCTGCAAAATCAGGTCGTGAAGCGGGGGATGTACGTGGCGATTGAAGAACACCCACGGATATTTCGCTACTTCATTGAACCTGACAATGCTCTTCGCCGCGAGCGGATGTTTGGAGCGAACCATGATGATGAATGGCTCAGTCGCCACTCGCACGCTTGTTATGGATGCGCTCGGAGGTGGTGAGGTGATCAAAGCAAGGTCAACTTGATGATGTTGCAACTGCTGGAGAACCTCGCAGGAGTATGCTGTGGTGATTTCGCGGGAGAGATTACGATACAGACGCAACTCAGTGGAATGGAGCAGTTCGATCAGGTGCGGGGACAAGAACGCGGATGCACCTATTCTCAGCTTGTGATGCTCGCCATATTTTGCCTCTTGTGCATCATGAACGCCTTGATAGTAGAACTGAATACTTATTTGAACCCGTTCCACGAAAGATCGTCCTGAGTCCGTGACCACAGTGCCGCCAGGACCTCTGGTAAATAGTTTTGCTTTTACGCGTCGCTCGATCAATCGCAGTCTTTTGCTGAATGCCGGTTCAGTGATGCCGACTCGCTCTGCCGCCTGGGTCAAGTTGCCCTCTTCGTGCAGGGCGACAACCAATTCGAGGTCCCGAATTTTGATGTGGCCCGACATCGCCAACGCACCTCAACAATTTCCTACTCTATGCAGGCGGTTGTTCTTCGATCGGCGTCATAAAATCGCGTACATATTTGCCGACATGCATTACGCTAGCAATCTAGCGGCCAAACCGTTCGGCAATCTGATTTGTTTGAAAAATACTGAAGATTTGCATGGCGCACGAGATGCCGAAAGGCATATCGGATTCGCCCAATTCCTAATACACCCCTAAGTTTTTGAGGTAAGCAGTTAAGCAACTGAGACCATATCTGCAAATCCAAAAGGTTATGGGCGAATTCCAGAAGGTTATTGGACGAGGATACGGCTCTTGATGCAGCGTTAGCAGCTAGGAGCGCATGGGAACATTTGGCACCCTGCACCATTTATCGGAGGTCAGAGCATGAGCCTGATACCTTCACCGAGCGAAGAAACAACGGGATCATCCAAACAGCCGCCATCCCGCTATGCCGCCACTCCTGAGCGCCTGATCGACAGCGAGGAGGCAGCAGCGATCATCGGTATCCACCCCAAAACGCTTCAGAAGATGGCACGCCGCGGGCAGATTCGAGGCGTGCATGTAGGCAAGCTGTGGCGTTTTCGTGCCTCAACCATCGAGGAGTGGATTGCGCACGAACTCGCGAGTTGAATCTGCCTGGTTTTGCACCGTAAATCCTCTGGTGACGCATGACCGTTTGGGCTAGGCTGAATGCAAGGCCAACCGTGCTCGCCAACGGGAAGGAGAAGTACATGAGGCGCGCACGACACCAAAAAGGAAGTTTGCAGCGAGTCAAGCGTCAGTCCGGCGAAGCAGTTTGGATTTTTCGCTGGTATGAGGTGCAACTCGACGGGACCAAACGCTACCGCAAGGCTGTAATCGGATCAGTCCAGGAATATAAGACTGAAGCCGAAGCAGAGAAGGCTGCGGATGCGCTGCGGTTGGAAATTAACGAACAAACCCCGCGACAGCAGTTACAGGCCATCAGCATGGAAACACTGGTTGAACATTATCGGCTGCATGAGTTGCCGGACATCGTCCACGGAACGCGACCCTTGGGCAGCGTGGCCGGGGAAGATGAGACACGAAAAGCGTTCTCGACACAGACGACATATGCAGGCTATCTGCGCAAATGGATTCTTCCACGTTGGCGGTCGTACAGGCTGACGGACGTGAAAGCGGTTCAGGTTGAGCAGTGGCTCAAGTCGTTGCCGGTTTCACGCGGAACGAAGGCCAAAATACGGAACATTATGAGTGCTCTTTACAGCCACGCGCAGCGCTGGGAGTGGATGACCACCAATCCCATCACGCATGTGCGTCAGAGTGCCAAGCGTTCCCGTATTCCAACGGTCCTCACGCCTGTGGAATTGCAAGACTTTCTGGCGAACTTGGCAGACCCGGCCAAGACGGCGGTGCTGTTAGGGGCGTTGACGGGCTTGCGTGTTGGGGAGCTGCTGGGCCTCAAGTGGTCGGACATTGATTTCGAGAAGTTGGAAATCTGTGTCATCCGTGATGTGGTCAAACAGCGGATCGAGCGTTGCAAGACGGAAGCGTCGAAAAAGGCGATTCCGATTGATGCAGAACTGGCGGAAACGCTTTGGTCCTGGCGGCTACGCTGCCCCTACAACCAGCCGGAGGATTGGGTGTTTGGCAGTCCACAAAGGAAGGGCAAGCAGCCCTACTGGCCGAGTTCGCTCTACCGGGTGGCTTTGCAGCCAGCACTCAAGGCTGCTGGCATCAAGCAACCAGTGGGCTGGCATACTCTGCGGCATACTTTCGGAACCTTGATGAAGGCCAACGGGGAGGACGTGAAGACGATCCAGGAACTTCTCCGTCACGCCAACTTCAAAGTGACGATGGATGTCTACACGCAAGCCGTCACAGACGTGAAGCGCACAGCGCACAGCCGGGTGGCGCGGCAGATCATGGGGCCTGTCAGGGAGGGGGAAAAGGACGATGAGTAAGAGTCGATTTTCCTTATCGAACCCTTTCAAACCCTCGGATTTTGGCTCGTTTTTCGCTAAGCTGTTTGTTTTGTTGGCGTCCCCGACGGGATTTGAACCCGTGTTATCGCCGTGAAAGGGCGGTGTCCTAGGCCGGGCTAGACGACGGGGACGCGTGACGTGCTACATTGAATCGTTGGACTAGGATG
>JAJZIF010000107.1 GCA_021810735.1 Acidobacteriota bacterium | reverse complement strand
TCTTGTTTGCGAATCCCTCATGCAGACCCACGCCGTGCGCAGATTGCCAGTGGTAAACGACATCGGCATCTGCATCGGAATGGTCGCGCAGGCAGACATCGTGCTGCATGACACTCCTCAGAATGTCCAGCGCATGCTTAGGGAAATTTCCAAACCAAACGGTAGGACCGAACCCCAGCGGACGATTCTCTCCGCTTGAGGGGGCATTGCACAGCACTGGCACCGCGGCTGGGGCACGATCAATGCTCCGGCCGTTGCTCCGGACGCGTGGCGGGAACCGGTGGCCCGACCTTGGGCAGGCACATCTCGGGCTTCAGTGTTCCAACTGGCACGTAGTCGAAGAACGTATACTCCTTCTTCGAACTCGTGGGGAAGAGGAACAGGATTCGCGCCTTGGTGTAAATGCTGAACCATGTTGGAAGCCAGAAACCGCGGCCAAAAGGACGTTGCTCCATCGCGAAGCGCGTGCCTCTTTCCACGCGCGCGAGAAAGCCCTCAATCATCACGGGGCGCACCACCTCGGCCTCGGCTCGCACCCAGCCGTAATTCTGTTCGTCGATCCATATCGTCCCTTGCATCCCGGTCAAGACTCGGCTCAGCCGGTCTTTCGGTTGATATCCGGGACGTGGCTTCACGTCGAGAACGTAGGTTTCCCATCCGTCTTTCTGTGCGGTTCCCCGCAGCGTAAAATCAAATGCTGTGATCATTTCCCGCAAAAGAGTGCGGTTTCGGTGCTGTTCTGCGTTGTATTGAGCTACGCGGCTGGCGTGCTGCTCAGGAGTTTCGCGGCTGCGCCGCTCGGCTTCGGCCTCGCGGGCAGACGCCAGTTTCTTAAGATCCTCTGCCGGAAGCCCGACTCCATTGACCGCAACCAACTGCGCGTAGGTTGAACCGTACATCATAAAAACCGCGTAGGTCTTTATCTTGTCGCCTTGATTCTCGGTCATGCAGTAGTCAAACTCCGCAGCATGCTCAAAGCCGTCATGCGTCGTTTGTTCTGCTCGGCGAAGGACTTCATTGGCCGTCAGGCCTGCCTGGCTTTGCCCAATCGCGACGCTGCACACCGTGAGCAGGCTGGCCAGGATCATCCATCGAAGCACCATTTTGCACTCCTCTTCGGGAGGGAAAAGAACTGCTCTTGCTTTTGCCAGCCTTGAATGCTGGCTTCCGTTGAACAGGCGGCAATGCCGGATGCATCCGCGTTCTGCTGCCTGCTTTACGCAGCTTTCGTCTCGGCCTCGTCTTTCTCAGTGATGGAGGTCACAAGCAGTCGGGCAGGGCTGTGCCGTGTTCCTCTCGGGTGACAGTGGTCACAGCAACTCGGCGCTTTACGGCTGCATCTTGGCTCTAAGGTGGAGGTTAGGCATGCGTTCGCATTTCAGCCTCGGAAAGCTCTTCGGTATCCGGATCGGGGTGCATGCCAGTTGGCTGCTCATCGCATTCCTGATCGCTTTCTCTTTGGGAGACAGCTTTCACCTGACACACCCGCATTGGTCCTACGCCACGGTCGCGGTCTCCGCCATATTGACTGCGCTCCTGTTTTTTTTCTGCCTGATCCTTCATGAGTTGGCCCATTCTTTGGTCGCGCAGTCCAAGGGGATCGAGGTGCGCGAAATCACCTTGTTCGCTCTTGGCGGCGTTTCGCAGATGACGGAAGAGCCGAAAAGCGCGGCCAGCGAGTTTCAGGTCGCGATTGTCGGGCCCCTCACCAGCGCCGTCATTGGCGCAGCTTGCCTCGCAGGGGTCTGGTTGCTCGGCCCGGGCCTGCGCCATCGCCCTGTCGGAGAAGTGTTGTCCTGGCTCGGCTACATCAATTTCGGCCTCGCGGTCTTCAATCTCCTGCCCGGCTATCCGATGGATGGCGGGCGTGTCCTGCGTGCGCTGCTGTGGTGGAAGAGCAAAGATCTGCTCCGCGCAACCCGCCAGGCGGTCCTGGTCACCAACGGTGTGGCCAGTGTATTCATTCTCGTTGGCATCTATTTGTTCTTCCGCGGCGCCGGAATCGGCGGCCTCTGGCTCGCCTTCATTGGCTGGTTTCTGCTGCAGGCCGCGCGCGAGAGCTACCTCAGCGAAGACCTCCGCCGCTCGCTCACTGGCGTCAAAGTCTCGGATCTCATGCAGCAGCAGTTTCCCTCGGTGGACCGCCATGTGAGCGTACAGCAGTTTGTCCGCGAGCAGTTGCTGCATGCCACCAGCAGGTATTTCCTCGTCACCCATGAAAGAGAACCCGTCGGCATCGTGACGCCCAGGGAGATTACTCCCGTCGACGAACGTATGTGGCCATTCACAGAGGTTGGAGCCGTCATGCGTCCGCTTGCCTCCATGCCTTCGCTGGCTCCCGATGCGCCAATCGTGGATGCGCTGGAGATGATGCGTGACGAAGATGCCGGCGCGGTCCCCGTCGTTTCCGGGGGACAGCTCCGTGGGCTTCTGTCCCGGCGCAGCATCATGGAGTACATGCAGATTCTCCTCGAACTCCAGCGTAGTCACGTCACCGGCCATCCGCATTTGGGGTCGCGGTAGCCACAGGCACGCTCATCTCTTGGCAGCCGAGTGCTTGGAAGCAATGTGATTGGTATCACATCGATAACGCCAGATTTAAATTTTCATAGTCTCATCTATGCGGGCGGTTTCTGTCACCGCGCTTATAACTTCACCATTTTCAAAGGGTTGATGTCGTCTTCAATGCGTTGTCTTGTTTGCAACGGATGCCCCATGCAGATTCGAGGAGTATGCAAAACGTGAAAGGTCTATGGGACCGCATTGCTGTGGGTATTACTCTGGCGGCCATCCTGGCCCACCTGGTCTTGCGTTTTGTTCTGCGCCAGTCTGGGCTTGTTCCCTCGCTGCCACTCTGGATCGCCATTGTCATCTGCGGCCTGCCCTTGTTGTATGAACTCCTCGTTCAGGTATGGCATCGTCAGTTTGGTGCAGACTTTCTGGCCGGACTCTCCATTGTGACAGCCGTTTTCGTTGGTGAGCTGCTGGTGGCCGCCATCATCATTCTCATGCTCACTGGCGGGCAGGCTCTGGAACGATATGCCACTCGCCGCGCCTCGTCCGTCCTTGAAGCGCTCGCCAAGCGTACCCCCAGCATCGCTCACCGTCTGGATAACGGTCGTACATCCGACATTGCAGTCGATGCCATCCACATCGGCGACCGCCTCGCCGTCTTTCCACACGAAATTTGCCCTGTGGACGGAACCGTAGTCTCAGGCACAGGCACGATGGATGAATCCTTTCTCACTGGCGAGCCGTTCCGCATTCGCAAGACGGCAGGTTCGCAGGTCATTTCCGGCGCACTCAACGAAGATGCAGCCCTCACCATCATTGCCGACAAGCTCGCGATCGATTCCCGTTACGCTCGCATCATGAAAGTCATGCGAGATGCCGAAGCCAGCCCCCCGGCCATCCGGCGACTGGCCGACCGTCTTGGAGCCTGGTACACGCCTCTCGCCGTCGCCATCGCGCTGGCGGCATGGCTCGTCAGCCGGCAGCCTGACCGGTTCCTGGCCGTCCTGGTCATTGCGACACCGTGTCCTCTGTTGTTGGCTATTCCCATCTCGGTGATTGGAGCCATATCCCTCGCAGCCAAACGCGGCATCGTGATCAAGAAACCCGTCGTGCTTGAGCAGGTGGGGCAGGTGCGCAGCATGTTCTTTGATAAAACCGGTACGCTGACGCACGGCGAGCCAAACGTGACGGATGTCGTTGCATTTGAAAGCTTTTCTCGAGAAGAGATCCTGCGCTTCAGCGCCGCCCTGGAACTATACTCCAAGCATCCACTCGCTTCCGCCATCCTCCGCGCTGCGGAAGAAGAGCACCTCGAGCTTCCGCCCGTCGACAGCATCAGCGAAAAGCCCGGACAGGGATTGCGGGGCGTGATTCAAGGGAGAGCCGTCCTCGTAACTGGGCGGCGCAAACTCACTCCGGAAATGCAGGCCAACCTTCCGGCAGACACCCTCGGCATGGAGTGCATCATTCTGGTCGATGAACGGCTCGCCGGGCTCATTCGTTTTCGTGATCGCCCCCGCGTGGAGAGCAAGCCTTTTATCAGCCATCTTCTGCCCAGGCACCAGATTCATAACCTCACCATTCTTTCCGGTGACCGCGACACCGAGGTGCGCTACCTGGCTGAAATCGTCGGCATCCAGGATGTTTACGCCGGCCTGGAGCCGGAGGACAAACTTCGCATGGTGCGTGAGGAAACTGAAAAAATGCCCACGCTTTTCCTGGGAGATGGGGTCAATGACGCGCCCGCCATGTTGGCGGCAACCGTGGGCGTGGCCTTCGGACAAAGCAGTGACATTCTCGCCGAGGCCGCCGGAGCCGTCATCCTGGAGCCGTCGCTCGCTCGCGTGGACGAGCTCCTGCATATCGGTAATCGCATGCGGCGCGTCGCGCTGGAAAGTGCGGTTGGCGGCATGGTGCTCAGCCTCGTCGGTATGATCGCCGCTTCTTTTGGGCTGCTGCCGCCTATCTCAGGCGCCATCGGTCAGGAATTCATCGACCTCCTGGCCGTCCTGAACGCGCTGCGTGCTTCTGTGCCAGGAAAGGTGTTACGGGACTTTTAAGCCCGGGCAGTTCTTGCGTGACCACCGTCACAACGCTTCGCTTGCCGCAAGCGGGAACATCAATCTGCTATGAAGTACGAACTTCACCTGCATCGCATTGCGGTCGGAATTCTCATCCTTCTGCTGGGAGGCTTCATCGCCTACAGCTTTCATCTGCGACCGGTTCTTGCGCATGCGCGGTTTGAAACCGTCGGTGCGTTGTTCGTGGTCACCATCGCTGCTGCTGTCTTTGTCACGATTGGGATTGTCGAAAGCACAATGGCCTTTCAGTTCGGCAGAGGCCACCGGCGCGAACTTGTCACCTATCTCGTCCTGGGTTTCATCTCGCTCGGGAGCGGCCTCTATCTTGCGATTTCCGACACCAGCTCCCTGCAAACTGTCGCTCTCGTGGCGTCCCCGCACGCTCTTTTGTTCGGGCTGGCGGAGTTTCGAGCCGCCCGCCACTTCGAACGTCATCCGAACTACCGGCGCGGCCTCAGGGTTGGTGGCACCGTTGAAATCCTTCTTGGCCTGGCTCTGATTTTTGGGGCATCTCTTTCCACTCAGGATGTCGTCAGCCTGCTTACCTATGTCGCTCTGTTAACCATTCTGCAGCTTGTGCCATTTGTCTTCTTCCGCTTCCCCCATGCACCAGATGTTTCATAATCTCCCGAGTGACCGCGACGCTTGCATGTTGCGCAAGAGCCACGTTCCTTGCGCCTCCGTGGGGTTTCGTGCAATAGAGAATGCGAAACAAGAAAGAGAGCGCTGATCACGCTCTCTTCTCTTGCCGTGGATGACGCGACCACCTCGCGCCGATTGCCTATTGCGAATCTGGCCCTGCCCCATGGGCCGTTGGTCTCGTTCCCTGGCATAGTTGCTCAATCGGCTGACCGGGCGTGTACTCTATCTTCGGTGGCGGCGTACACCCTTCTTCGCGTTGGATCAGAAGACTCGGTTTGCCTTTCTCTTCTTTCTCCTGTTGCACCACAATCGGTTTCAGCTCCTTCTTCATTTCCAGAAATTCCGGGGTCTGCACGGTCATCTTTTCCTGCTTCGGCAGGAACATGATTTCCCGCTCCGCGTCCACCATCCTCTGGTAGAACGGCGGGTGCGTCCGGAACCAGCTCACGCCATTCACGTACCCTACCCGCGTCGCCATCTTGTCAAAGAAGTTCAAAAAGCCAGCCGGATCATAACCGGCCTTCCAGGCATACTGCACGCCAAGCTGATCTGCTTCCAGTTCATAATCCCGGCTCACGCCCAGCAGCTTCAGGTTGATGACCAGCCCGAGCCCGTAGAATCCGTATTGCAACGCATAGTAGAGCCCAATCCCGGCCACGCCGCCGGTCAGAATGACGGCAGCAATCTGCGCGGCCTGGTAAAAGAGGCTGGCAATTGTCGCACGCTTCATCATTTTCGCGCTGTGCCGTGCCGTGTCGTGCGCAATCTCATGCGCAATCACGCCCGCCAGTTCTGATTCGTTGTCTGCTGCCTCCAGCAGGCCCCGCTCCACGAAGAGATAACCGCCGGGAAGAGCAAAGGCATTGATTTCGCGGGACTGCAGCACCGTGATGTGCAACGGAACCTTCAGATCAGAGTTGCGCGCCACTCGCTCGCCCACCGAGCGCACATAACTCTGAATGGCCTTGTTCTCAAGGTCCGGTGGCAGCAGGCCCATGCGACGAAGTTCCCGTACCGCATCCTGTCCGCGCTTGACGTCCTTTTCCTGTCCGGGGGCAATATCCCGAAAACCGATATCCTTCACATCGCCCCAGCGCCGATTATGATAAGCGCCGGTTGTGATCTCCGCCTTGATGTCCAGGTATTGCGTTGGCCAGTTCTGCAGCAGATCCAGCTTCGCAAACAGATTGTCGTACGCAGTCGGAATCGCGTGGTCGGTCAGCATCTTCGCTTCACTGCGGAGCATTTCCTGATTTTGAATCGTGCAGTGCAGGGCATGCCGTTGTCTGTCTGAAATGGACGCGCCACCCTGTTTCAATTGCTTCCGTGCCGCCTCGACGGCTTTGCCAAACGTGGAGGCATCGTTGCTGAAGCGCTTGCGACATGCGCTCTCACCCTGCTTCAGAAGCTCCCGCTGCTGCTCGTACTCCTGTTGCGTAAAGTGCACCGTGGGAGCTACGCGAAACAGTTCTTCGTAGGGCTTATCAAGGTAGGAGCGCAGCGTTGCCGGCGACTCCGCAGGTCGCTGCGCAACCGCGGTGGTAGTTTGCGTCTTATTCTGAGTTTCCTGTGCCCAGACCTGCTCGTCGACGATTGGCAGCGCTGTCAGCGCGACGCACAGGCCCACTGCGATGAGCCGATGCAAAATCCCTTGAACCGTTTCGCGAATCATCGTGACCTCTCCTTGCTTTATCTGCTGCCGGCTTTGCCTTCAGAGGAACCGCTTGCAGCCTTTGGCGCGATATAGCCTTCTCTCGCCATCACTTCGAGCTTGTGCCACTTGCCTTGCTTGTCCTGAACCCGCAGCGGCTTCCCGTCCGGACCTACAATCTCCACCTTCAGGCGATGGTAGCGTCCATCCCGGGCATCCTCCGGAACCGCAAATGCCAGCGTGTATGCGTTCCGCAGTAAAGCGGCAATCGACGAGAAGACCTCCGGCAACGCGCCCTCAAATCGTGGGAAATAGGCGATGCCACCCGTCTGTTTTGCAAAAGCACTCAGTTGATTCTTTGTCATCGCGTAGCCGGCAGTGGATCCTCTGAAGCGCACATATTCCTGTTCCGCTGTGCCGACGCAAAAGACGATTGCGTCCGACTTGCGCAGCTGCCGCCTCACTTCGTCAAAGGTCGAGGCGCTGAAGGTGTTCACTCCTGTTCCCACCACCAGAACCGCCTTCCGCCCTCGTACCGTTTCTAGTCGCTCCACCACGTCCACCAACGAGTCGAACAGGTTTGTTTCGCGGAACGTAGGAAAGCCCAGTCCGGCAATCGCTTCCCGCACCGCATAATTGTTATGGGTAAAGTCCACCTGCACCTTCGATTGCAGGTCATAGGTCACCAGCGCGACCCAGTCTTCCGGTTCCAGTTCGTCGAGAAAGCGCGATCCCCAGTACGCCGATTTTGCTGCGTAGTACTGGTACGACATCGAGCTGTACTCCATCAGAATCACAACCGTCATCGGAGTCTTCGGCGGTGCAAAGTACCGGATTTCGCGGGGTTGCTTGTCGTCAAGAATGCGGAAATTGCCTGGTTTCAGGCCGCCGATGATGCGGCCCTGATCGTCTGTAACCATCACGTCCACGTTCACAAGGTCTGTGGTCGACGGATACGGCTGCACCTGTGCGGCTTCCACTGGCTGGAGAGGACTAACCTGTGTGTTCGGCTGCTGCGCGGATCCATGTTGTGGGGAAGACGGCGCTCCCCATGCTGGGAGCGCCGCAAGTATCACTGTCAGGAGAAGGGAACGAAATCGTACCATGCTGGCCTCCTCGCACTGGAATACTTATGCGTTGAGCCGCCACAATTGAAACAGAAGGGATAACGCCACCCTCAGGAATGCCTGCTTCGATTCTCCGAGGGTGGCGCCCTGCAAATGCGCTATTCTGACTCGCCTGAGGATGGTGCTTTCATCTGCTGCCCCAGAACCTCGGCCTTCGATTTTGCCTTGCCGTATTCCACATAGTCAGAGATGATCCTGGCGGCGCGCCTGTTCACTTCATAGGTCGCGCGCACGTAATCCTGGTACGGCTTCATCTGCACTTCTCCCTGGTGCTCCGTGAGGTGTTGGATGGTTGCCGTCAATTGCATCGCCATCTCATGCATCAGCGGATTGATCCGGTCAATCGTTGTCTGCTGCCAGGGCGATCCCTCGCTGCGAGCCTCGTTGAGCCGCTGTACTACCTTCCCCAGGTTGTTGACATGCTCTCTAATCCGTTCCAGTTGATGAGCATGTGTCTCCCAGCCTGCCTTTGTTCTGGTGTAAGTTTCCAACTCCTCCGAATCATTCGAGGCTTGATTGGCATAATGCTCGGCATCGGTCAGCAACCGATTCACGTGAGCCGAATCTGCGGCCTGCGCAGAAGCACGGGGTAACCCCGCCATCATCAGTATCAGAGCGAATAAGATGGCGGAAACGCTGAGTATCCGACGGAATCTCATACTTCTCTCCACAGCGAGTCGAACTTTCTTCCACTACCACGGAGTCTGTGCGGATTCAGGAACCACTTACAGTGATGCCGGTCACAGGCCCTGACGAACACCAATCTGCGTGATTTCAGTCACAGTTGAGCCGTGTAAAATCTCCCATCCTTACTTTCAGGAGACAGCGAAGTTCTTCCGTCTCAAGGGGGAGTTATGTCCTGGAAAAAGATACTTGCGCTGGCATGTCTCGCGGTTACGTCGTTCGCGCTTGGACAGATTTCTGCCGGCGGCTCTCACCACCTGCATGCAACGACGCTCGAGAATTTATCGACTGCCATGCACGGAGAGGCCTTCGCGCATGCAAAATATACGGTGTTCGCGGAGCATGCCAGGGAGGAGGGAAATCCTGAACTGGCGAAGCTGTTCGAAACGACCGCAAATACCGAGAAGTACGAACATTTCGCCGAAGAAGCAAAATTGGCTGGCATCGTCGGTTCCGATATCGAAAATCTCAAGGACGCGATTGCTGGAGAATCCTACGAAAGCCAAACCATGTATCCCGATTTCGCCGCTGCGGCGGACAGGGTCGGTGACCATGAAGCCGCTCTCAGGTTTCGCGAAATTGCGGCCGACGAGGCCCGTCACCTTGACGCCTTTCGAGTGGAACTCGCACATCTGGAGGCTCAGTCTCACTCCGGACAGCCGTAGTCGACTTCCATGCAGGCTAATGCAAGGGGAGTTCCCCCGGCTCTGCCGGGGAGGCAGTAGGAGTTTGACATATTCGGGAGTCCACCCAGAGACTCCGAGACGTGAGCCGCCAAGCACACGTCAAGGAGAAACCGGATGGATGA
>JAJZIF010000106.1 GCA_021810735.1 Acidobacteriota bacterium | reverse complement strand
TTTGGGCGCGGACGTACCCATGCACAAATACGCGGTCCAGATCACCGTGGCCGACGTGCGGGACGGCGCGCTGTCCTCCAGCACATTGAAGGAAGCCAGTTCCTGGGGCAAGGTGGACACGACCTACGAGCAGATGGTCTACAGCGAAGCAACGCTGGCCCTGCCGCTGATCGCCGGATATGCCTATCACAAGCGCGCCCACGCGGAACGGAAAGAGCGGCATTGGGCCCGTTTGCTGGAGCCGGTGACGGCGTAGAATTTCTGATGGAGAGGCGGACGGCGGTCTTCGCCGTTTCAACCCGGACATTCCATTGAAGGCACTCTCAAGAACTCGACGCGCGGTCGCGGCGCTGCTATTGCTTGCGACTGCGGCCACCGCGTGGCTGATGATGCAGGAAGCGCTGCGGTCCGTTGTCGCGGCCTCTCATGACGATGTTGTTTTCAATCCTGGATATCAGCACAGCCAGCGCCTGAAAGTAGCTGCTGCTCGCGCCGCAATGGATGTACTCGGAATGACCGGCGGGGGCAAGGAAGACGCGGCTGCCGGCTATCAGGCGGACTACCGTTTGCAGAGGACGCAGATCCAGGCAGACTCCGAGGGGTTGGAGCGATGGGCCGCGCATGATAGCCATCGCCAGGGATTGTTGCTGGAGATTCGCGCCAGCGAGGCTGAACTCAAAATGGCGCTGGACCAAGCGGCAGGTTCGGCGGCCAGTTCCGCCGGCCAAGCCCAGGTACCTCTCATGGCTGCGCTCAATCGCGCGGAGAGCGCCTTCAGCAATTACGCGGCCAGCTTAACTGAGCCGACGCAGGCACTCACGACGCACTATATGTTCGCCGCTCCTGTGCTGGTCTGGTGGCTGCTGATTCTGCTGTGGATTGAACTGGCGGCGCTGGCGTGGTTGATGTTCACTGCGGAGTGTCTGAGCTAGCGGAACTCCGCTGGCCGCTCACGGCGGTTGAGGGCAAACTAGAAGGAATGGCTGTCATCGGAAGCTGCATTGCTGACCGCAAAGCCCTTTCTTTGGTCGCCGGACAAGAGAGAAGCTTCCGTTTGCGAACGCAGGCCCGCGATTGTGGTCCAATTGCTTGTCTTTCCAGCTTCGGGATAAAAGGGCGGCAATCCCTGCATCAGCACACGTCCCAACCGATAGGCCTGGGGTTCATACATGGCGCGCAATTCCCGCAATCGTTCCATGGAGGCATTTCCCGCGCACAACGTGAAGCCGGCATCGGCCAACTGCGAACAAAGGTCCTGAACGCTGGCGGGGGGCAGGCGATCCGGGCTGGGGCGAGTCCATTTCGAAGCAAAGATATGCTCCAGATCGAGCACCGCATGACGGGCCATGACGAAGGTCAATTGCGCCTGCCGGACCGCATCGCCTTCCACGGTGGCGATCAGCACGGCGCATGCGTCCAGCATCGCCACGAGCGCGGTAAGCCAGCTTTGATTGTCGTGCTGGGAGCGGAAGAAACAGAGTTGCGGGTAGGAGATGTGGCTTTCCAGCAACTCGGCGCTCCAGCGTTCCCATTCGACCAGCAGGGTCTGCAAGGCCAGTTCGCCGGCGGGACCCGCATGGCGGCGCAATAGCTCCAAGGCAGTGGGCGGCGAGCCGGCCCGCGCGTCCAGCAGGATGATGCTGACCTCTCGCCGGGAAAATGCGCCATACAGCACGGGTAAATAACCGATGACGCCGGCGACAAAGGCCAGACCGATTCCACCCTCCAGCGCCACCAGAAACCGTCCCGACACCGTCAATGGAACGACGTCGCCAAGACCCAGCGTGAACAGCGTGGTCCCGCTAACGTAGAGGTCGGTTTCCAATTTGGAAACCGAGTGGGAATCCGCAAAAGGTGACCCGAGCGCGTGAAAGATCAATGCGAAGCCCAGAATCAGTCCTGAGGCCCAAACGGCCACCAGCAGCAACAACGAGAGCGGGCCAAAATAACTGAGGAAGCTCTCGCGGCGACGACTATTCCGCATCCGGCTGGCGAGGGCGCGCCATGGAATCCATGTGGCGGTCATGAAAAACCTGGAAACGCGGAGTCGCCCGCTCGCCCGACGCGGCAAAATAATCGTTTGAAACGCGTCCAGCAGCACTTCCGCCAGACAAACCAGGCCGGCAATGAGGGTGAGCAGACGCATGGTGAGGTCTCCACCCGATTCAACCACGACTTTCGCTGCTCCGCAAAGATTTCCAGATAATGCCAAACGCCGGTGCAAGCAGGCGGGTCTCCGCGGGCCTACACTGGACTGGATGCAGGGACTTGGACGTTTGCTGATCTATGCCGGGGTTTTCGTCGCGATCCTTGGCGTGTGCGTGCTGGCGGCGGAAAAGTCCGGCTTGCCGCTGGGACGTTTGCCCGGTGATTTCTCCTGGCATGGCAAGCGATCCGTCGTCTACTTCCCTTTTACTACCTCCCTTCTGCTCAGTGCGATTCTTTCGTTCCTGTTCTACCTGTTGAGCCGCTTGCGGCGCTAGAAACGGTCCTACGAGACACGCTGCCGACGGGATGGAATGCTAGACTCATCGTTTGAAGCCGACATTTTCAAGTTGTGCTGTGGACCAGTTGCTACAGGCGAGATCCAAGACCCGTTGAGAACCCACGTATGAGTCCGTCATCGAAATCATCACGGGACAAAGCGCCGTGGGACCTGAGGCCGTCCGCAAGCGCTTCGCGCCCGCAGATGGATTTGCTGTTTCCATCTGCCGCTCTGGTTCCGCAAGCCAGCGATCTGGCGCGTCCACCGTGGAAAGTGAAGGAGTTGGTTGCGGAAATTCGCGGCCACGTGGAAAAAGAATATCGAGATCTGCGTGTGGAAGGGGAGATTTCCAATCTTCGCCAGGCTTCTTCCGGGCACATCTATTTCACCCTCAAGGACGACCAGAGCCAGTTGCCCGTGGTGCTGTTTCGCGGCAAAGCACGGCTGTTGAAATTCGTCCCCAAAGATGGACTGGAAGTGCAGGTGCGCGGCGGGGTCTCCGTTTACGAGGACCGGGGACAACTGCAACTCGTCGCGGAGTCCATGGAACCACGCGGCAAGGGATCGCTTCAGGTCGCGTTCGAACAGCTCTACGCGATCTTGAAAGAGGAAGGGCTGTTCGAGTCGGAAAGAAAACGTCCTCTACCGATGTATCCGCGAACGATTGGCGTTATTACTTCGCCCAGGGGCGCGGTCATTCACGACATTCTGAATGTTCTTGCGCGGCGCCATTCCAGAGCGCATGTTTTGCTGTACCCGGTGGCCGTGCAGGGAGAGGCCGCTGCCAGTGAAATGGTGGACGCACTGGCGTGGTTTCAGAAGAACCCGTGCGTCGATGTGCTGGTCGTGGCCCGGGGGGGCGGCTCGCTGGAAGACCTGGCCGCTTTCAACAGCGAGGGCGTGGCGCGCGCGATCGCGGCATCGACAATTCCTGTGGTCTCCGCAATTGGGCATGAGACGGACTTTACGATTGCGGATTTTGTCGCGGACCTGCGCGCCCCTACGCCCTCAGCGGCGGCGGAGATCATCACGGACGCGCAATATCGCGTGGAAGAATATCTGGGGATGTTGGCGGCGCGGATGGAACGCGCGGTTCAATACCAGAGAATGCGGGCGCGGCAACGGTTTGCGCAAACGAATGCAGCCGTCGTCTTTGCCGGTGTACAACATGGCCTGGCCCGTCGCCAGCAGCGCGTCGATGAGTTGCGCTTCCGGCTGGAGGCATCTTGGGGCAGAATGCGCGCGGCTGTTGATCAGCGCATCCGCATGGCGCAGGCGCACCTGATGCAACAGGATGTTCGTCGCCAAATGAGTCTGCAAGGGGAACGTCTCCGGGCTTTTGACATGGGATTAACCCGCGCCTGGAATGCCTATGGGGAACGCTGCCGGACCCGTAGCAGTCGCGCCGGCGACAGGCTGCTGGCGCTTTCGCCGCTGGCGGTGCTGGATCGTGGCTACGCATTGGTGTATGACAGCAATGGCAGCTTGGTCAAGACTTCGCAAAGCCTCGATGCCGGCGATCTGTTACGGCTTCGATTCGCGCGCGGACAGGCGCACGCAAGTGTCATCGATCGAGATTCGGAAGCAGAAATGAAAACGAAGGAAAATCCTCCCAAAAAACGATGAGAAAACTATTTGGAACGGACGGAATTCGCGGTGTCGCCGGGCGGTACCCGCTCGACAGAAACACTGTCTACGCGATTGGACTGGCCGTGGCGCATTCGCTGCGCAAACAGCGGCCGAATCCGCACGTGCTGGTCGGCATGGATACCCGCGAGTCCAGCACCGAAATTGCCGCCGCGCTGAGCCACGGTCTGCGCCAGGGCGGGGCGGAAACGACCAGCGCCGGAGTAATTCCAACACCCGGAGTGGCCTACCTGGCGCGGATTCGCGGATTCACCGCAGGCATTGTCATTTCCGCTTCGCACAATCCCTGGGAAGACAACGGGATCAAAATCTTTGGCGGCGATGGCTACAAACTGGCTGACGCGGTGGAGCTGGCCATCGAGCATGAGATTTTTGAAAAGCTTTCGCAGACGCATGAGCCAGATTTTGCCAAGACCGAGGCGCCGCAACTGGATCCTTCGCTGCCTGTGGCCTATATCGAATTTTTGCGCAGTCAAGTGCCCGATCTTTGCCTGGCTGGAAAAACAATCGTTATCGATTGCGCCAATGGCGCGGCCAGCGCGATTGCGCCCTCATTGCTGACGCACTTTGGCGGCAACATTTTTTGGACGCATACTTCTCCGAATGGCCGCAATATCAATGACCATTGTGGCGCGTTGCATCCCGAGGTTGTCGCCAAAGAAGTTCTGGCTCAGAAGGCGGATTTTGGCATGACCTTTGACGGCGATGCGGACCGTGCCTTGTTTGCCGATGAGCATGGGAAAGTGGTGAACGGCGATGCTGTTCTGCTGATTGCGGCGCGCGATTTGCAATCTCGTAATCTGCTGAAGGCGAATCTGGTAGTAGCCACCACCATGTCCAACATGGGTCTGGAAGCCGCGCTGCGGACAGACCAAATCAAAATGCTGCGCGCACCGGTTGGGGACAGGTATGTGCTGGAAGAGATGCAGAAGAATGGCGCGATCCTGGGTGGAGAACAGTCCGGCCACATGCTTTTCCTGGATCGCAGCACCACCGGAGATGGCTTGCTGACCGCGCTGCTTGTTCTTGATATTGTGCAACGCTCCGGCAAATCGCTGTCGGAGTTGACCGGGAATTTGAAGGTGTTCCCGCAGGTGATCGTGAATGTCCGCGTGCGGGAGAAGCAGCCCCTGGAGACTCTGCCGAGTGTTGTCGCTGCGATTCACGACGCGGACCTGGAATTGCACGGGAACGGACGGGTTGTCGTCCGCTATTCCGGTACCGAAGCGCTGGCCCGCGTGATGATTGAGGCCGAGTCGGAGAAATTGATGCAGCACCATGCCAACCGCATCTCAGAAGCCATTCGCGCCGAGCTAGGGGTCTGATTTGGGCATACGCTTCAAGATCGCAACTACATTGGCTGAAATGAGTTTTATTCCAAATCGCGCCAATTGGGGCCGACAGCGACATCCGCAATGATGGGAACTTTCATCTCGATCACCTGCTCCATCGCCTGCCGCACGCGTTCCCGCACTTCATCGACTTCTTCCTTCGGCACATCGAAGACGAGTTCATCGTGGACTTGCAAGACCATTTTCGCGCGCAATTTTTGTTCGCGAAGTTCGCGCGCGATGCGAATCATGGCCAGCTTGATCAGGTCCGCGGCGGTTCCCTGCAACGGCGTGTTGATCGCGGTGCGCTCGGAGAAGCCTCGCATATTGGCGTTGCGGCTGGTGATGTCGGGAATGGGGCGGACGCGGCCAAAGAGAGTGCGCACGCTTTGCGTCCGTCGCACTTGCTCCAGCGTCTGCTCGATGAACGCCTTCACTCCGCTATAGCGTTCGAAATAACGCTCGATATAGGTACGGGCTTCGCTGGGTTCAATGTTTAGCTGCTGCGCCAGGCCGAATGGAGAGATGCCATACACGATGCCGAAATTGACGGCCTTGGCGCGATTGCGCGTCTCTTTGTCCATGGCATCGATAGGAACGCCAAAGACCTCGGACGCCGTCAGCGCGTGGATATCGACATGCTCGCGATACGCCTTCAGCAGCAACGGATCTTCAGAGAAGTGGGCCATCAGGCGCAGTTCGATCTGGGAATAGTCCGCTGAAAGCAGAACGTTGCCATCCGCGGGGACGAATGCGGCGCGAATCTCCCGGCCCAGTTCGGTGCGAATGGGAATATTTTGCAGATTGGGATTGGTGGACGAAAGGCGCCCGGTGGCCGTGCCGACGGCATTGAATGTGGTATGCACGCGATGTTGAGCGTCGGCGAGGAGAGGCAGACTGTCTGAATAATTCGATTTCAGTTTGGCCAACTGGCGATACTCGAGCACCAGGCGCGGCGCTTCATGATGCTCGGCCAATTCCTCCAGAACATCCTGCGCCGTGGAGACGACCTTGCCACGGCCATATTTGACAGGCTTCGGCAGCGCCATCTTGTTGAACAAAACGTCGCCGAGCTGCTTGGGAGAATTGATGTTGAAGCGATGACCGCAATTGCCGTAAATGCATTCCGCCAGCGCATGCATCTGTTCGCCTAACCGCGCGGAGATACGCTGCAGATATGCGGAATCGATGCGGACACCGGCTTCTTCCATATCGAGCAGAATGGGCGTCAGCGGAAGATCGATGGTTTCATAGACATTCAAGGTGTCAGCATCTTCGACCGCCCGACGCAGTTGCGGCGCGAGACGCGCAATGGTCGCCGCGGCCATGGGGAGCGCCTCTTCTGCTTCCCCGCCCAACGATTGATTGTCGAAGCGTGCGGCGACATCCGCCAGGCGATGGCTGCTGTGGGTGGGATTCAACAGGTACGAGTAGAGCATCAGATCGTCGCGCACGCCTGCGAGGTGAATGCCCTGCGCCTGCGTGGCGCGCAACAGCGCCTTGAGATCGTGGACAGACTTCGGAAGAGTCGCGTCTTCCAGCGCGGCGCGAAGAAGAGTGGCCGCTTCCCCCTCAAATCGCACGCGAAACGCTTTGCTATCGTCGGCAGCCAATCCCAAGGCAAAGCACGTTGCGGGTGGGGTTTTGTTCGCAGCGGCATTTTCCAGCGCGCTTTCCGCCGAGTCGATTGCATCCAGCAGCGAAAGAGTCTGTTGCGCGGGTTCCGGTTCGGCTGCTTCCTCCTCGTCTGGTTCGGGTTCCTGCGCCGCCGCATGTTCGCTCGCCACAGTCAGCGTTCCCGCGCGGGCGGCAACCAGCAGTTGTTCCATATCCTCAATCGTCGGCTGCAGGACAAGCTCCGCGGTTTGCTTTTGCTTCTCTCCCACACCCAATTCTTTGATCAGGGTGGTAAATTCCAGCTCCGTAAACAGATCGCGACAGGCGATGGGATCGGGGGGCTGAGTTTGCAGTTGCTGCAGGTCCAATTCCAGAGGAACGCTACAGTGGATCGTAACCAGCTCTTTACTGAGCAGGACCGTATCGCGATTGTTCAAGAGCGATTCGCGGTAGGTCTTGCGTTTGACATCGTCCGCATGGTCCAGCGCGGATTCGACGCTGCCAAACTGCTGAATCAACTCGACGGAGCCTTTATCGCCAATGCCCGGAGCGCCGGGAATGTTGTCGATGGAATCGCCGCGTAGCGCCATCACATCGACGACTTGCTCCGGTGTCACACCGAGCGCGGCCACAACGCCAGCGCGATCGAGGACCAGATTATCTTTCGCGGGGTTCAACACGAATACGTTGTCGCCCACCAACTGCATCATGTCCTTATCGTTCGACACGATGTACACTGGATGGCCCAGCCTGGACGCCTGCTGGGTGAGGGTGCCGATCACATCGTCGGCCTCGAAACCTTCCTGCTGCAGGATGGGAATGCGCAACGCCTCCAGCGCGCGACGAATGTAGGGGATTTGCTGCGCCAGATCCAGCGGCGTTTCCGCCCGATTGGCCTTGTAGCCCGCGTACTCCACTTCATCGAAAGACTGCGTGGCGCTGTTGAATTTTCGAATCTTCAGATCTTTGGCGCGTTCATCGCGAAACACCGGCGTGCTGACGTCAAACACAGCGGCCAAATATTCGGGCTTGAAATCCTTCCGCAAGCGATTCAGCATGTTCACAAAAACGTACACGGCTGCTGTGGGAATGCCAGTGCGCGTCGACATGGGGCGCTGCCGCTGCATGGCGTGGTAGGCGCGAAAGATGAACCCCATGGTGTCGAGCAGAAATACGGCGGGTTTGGTCGGCGGGCTGGCCATCTCTATCGAGTCTATCGAAACTACTGACCGCTGTTACGCGAGGAACATGCAGTCGCCATAGGAGAAGAAGCGATATTGCCCAGCAACCGCATGATTGTAGGCCGCAAGTACCTTCTGCGTGCCGCCAAACGCGCACACCAGCATCAGCAGCGTCGATTGCGGCAGGTGGAAATTTGTCAGCAGGCCGCTCACCACACGAAATTGATAGCCGGGAGAGATAAACATCTGCGTTTCCCCGGAATGGGCACGGAGTTCCCCATCTTCGGCCTGGCGGGCGCAATGTTCCAGGGTGCGAACCGTCGTGGTGCCAACCGAGATGACGCGACGACCATCTCGCCGCGCCAGATTTACCGCCAGCGCGGTCGGCTCCGGCAGCGTATACCGTTCCGTGTGCAATGTGATTTCGTCCAGACGCTCGACACGGACCGGCTGAAATGTTCCGAGGCCGACGTGCAATGTGACGCTGGCGACTTCAACCCCGCGGGCGCGGATCGCCGACAGAATCTCGGGCGTGAAGTGCAGTCCGGCAGTGGGCGCAGCCACAGAACCTCGCGCAGATGCAAAGACGGTCTGGTAGCGCTCGCGATCGGAGAGTTCATCGTCGCGATGAATGTACGGCGGCAGCGGCATGTGTCCGATGCGATCCAGAATGGCGTAAAAATCGGCGACCGGATCAAAGCGCAATCGCCGCTCGCCAAATTCTCCGCGCCCGACAATCTCGGCGGTCAACAGCGGGGCTGCGTCGGAAGCTGCTTCCTGTTCTCCCGGCGCAAAGAAAAACAAACGCTCGCCCACGGGCAATTTGCGGCCAGGATGGACCAGCGCGCTCCATTCCAGAGGCGCGTGCTGCTCGGTCAGTAGAACCTCGATAATGCCGTGCAAGTGCTGCTTCGACGCTGGATTATGAGGACTGATGGCCTGGGCATGGATTCCAGCGCGGCGAGCGAACAATCTAGCCGGCAACACGCGGGTGTCATTGATCACCAGCAAATCGCCCGGCTGCAATCGCTGCGGGAAGTCGCGAAAGAAACTGTCCTGGACCGCGCCCGTAGCGCGGTCGAACGCGAGCATACGAGAGGCTGCGCGGTCCTGGAGCGGCTGCTGCGCGATCCGCTCCGGCGGCAAATCATAATGAAAATCACGAACCAGCACACAAGTATTCTAGTGGGGTGGCTCACGCGGGATATGCCCAGTCGCGATAGAGCGATCTCGCGCAGGTTCGGTCCGCTTCCAGTGAAATTGGCGA
>JAJZIF010000105.1 GCA_021810735.1 Acidobacteriota bacterium | reverse complement strand
GACGCTGGAGCAGGCCCGCGCCCTCTTCCACTACACGGACTTTACGGGATTTCTGATGGCCTTTAAGGCGATCACGGAGCATCTGCAGACGGCAGCCGATTATGAGCTGATTGCCTGGCGCATGGCTGAGCGCCTCGCCCGACAGGGAGTGGTGCACGCAGAGGTCTACGTTTCGGTGGGGGTTGTGTATTACTTCCGCCACAGCGAATTCGAGCCACTCTTTGAGGGGATGGAACGGGCCCGTCTGCGTGCAGAAGCCGAACTGGGCCTGTCCATTTACTGGATTTTCGACGCCGTCCGCCACTTCGGTCCCGAAGAAGCGGGTCGCGTCTTCCGCAAAGCGGCCGAGCTGCGTTCGCGGTACCCCTCGATCATAGGAATCGGCATCGGCGGCGACGAGCGGCGCACGGGCCCCGAACCTTTCCGCGATCTCTACGCCGAAGCGCGGGACAGCGGTCTTCGCCTGACCGCTCATGCGGGGGAAACGGTGGGGCCGCAGAGCATCTGGGGAGCCATCAATATCGGCGCGGAGCGTTTGGGACATGCGCTTTCCGCCATCCAGGATCCGGAGTTGATGGAGGTACTTGCCCATCGGCAGATTCCGCTGGAGCTGTGCGTCACGTCAAATATCCGCACGGGCTGCTGTTCCTGTGCGGAGGAGCACCCGCTGCGCCGCTATTTCGATTCGGGGCTTATGGTCACGGTCAACTCTGACGATCCGTCCCTCTTTGCCAGCGATATCGAGGATGAGTACCTCCTCGCCCACGCGACATTTGGTTTAACGGCGGAGCACCTGCGGGAACTGGCCTCCAACTCTATTGAGGCCAGTTTTCTGCCAGCAGAGCGCAAAGTTGCGCTCCTTCGCCGAATCGAGGGCGTCGAATAGGTTAAGGACCGGTTTCCTGTTGCCGATCTATTGTGGGTGGGGTCGTGCAGGCTGCGCTATTATGAACCCATGGCGTACCGGAGCATGCGCATGTGTTGTCGGAAAGCAAAGAGGAAAATGGCTCACGTAACGGAATCCGCAATCTCCGAAGTTGTTGAGTCTCCCTGTCGGGCCGTTCGCGCCGTGGGGTGGACGTCGCTGGCCCTGGGCGTGACCGCTCTCGGGCTCTACGTGGGGCGCGAACTGCGCCTTCGCTATCTTTTTAAACGCCGGACGCCGTCGGATTTTTATTCTCACGCGGGCGAGGATATCGGCCCGGAATTCGGCATGGGAATCTGAGAAGCTGAAGCAGGCGAAATGCCGTTGGGCAAAAAGGCGCTTAGCAAAAAGCGGTGAGCGGAATCCTCTTTCGCTCACCGCTTTTCGCTGGTACCGCTAACCGCTCTCCGCGCCGACAGGTCTACCTGCTGCCGGCGAGTTTCAGTGGGTCCGGTCGACCAGGTAGCGCGCGACCGCCTTGAGCCCGTCGGCCGAGTCTCCATAGGGAGCCAGTTCCTCGAAGGCCTCTCCAATCAGCCGCTGCGCATCCTTTCGGGATTGCTCCATTCCGAAGACCGCCGGCCAGGTCGCCTTATCGCTGGCCACGTCTTTGCCCGCGGTTTTGCCCAGGTGCTGGGAGTCCTGTGTCATGTCGAGGACGTCGTCCACAATCTGGAACGCCAGTCCCGCCTTGCGCCCGAATTCCGTCAGCCGAGCCACGTCGTCGGCATCGGCACCGGCATACACGCCGCCAGCGACAATGCTGACGCGGATCAGCGCGCCGGTTTTCGCGCGATGGATCGCCTTTACCATCTCGGCCGTCGGACTGGTGTGCTCTCCCTCCAGATCGAGCACCTGGCCGCCGATCATCCCCTCGACGGTGCCTGTTGCCTCGGCAATCAGGCCCACGATGCGCACAATCTGCGAAGCCTCGCAGCGGAGGCCGGCGAGCGTTTGATAGGCCTGCGTCTGCAGCGCATCTCCCGCCAGGATCGCGATGGCTTCGCCGAATGCCACATGGCAGGTCGGTTTCCCCCGCCGGAGGTCGTCGTTGTCCAGGGCCGGAAGGTCATCGTGGATGAGCGAATAGGTATGGATCATCTCGATTGCCGCGCCGAGTTCTTCAATTCCGAGAGGGAGGCCGCTTTCACCCCGCGCGGCCGCGATCAGCCGTCCCGCTTCCATTGCCAGCACCGGCCGGAGCCGCTTTCCGCCAGCGAAAACGCTGTGCCGCATCGCTCCGTGAATCGATTGCGGAACCTGCGTAACCGGCGGCAGCAGCCGCTCCAGCGCCGCATCCGTCCGTTCCACACCCTGCCGCAGGATTTCCTGCACGTCTGTCTGCATCACCGCCGAGCCGCCTGAACTTTTCATGACTTTTGCCTTTCCAGAGAGCCAAAAGACAGTTTACTTCGCGGAAGCCCGCGGAAAACATTGTGCTTATGGTTCCAGACGCAGCGTGAGGGCCGTAATCGCTCTGAGTGCCGCGCCGGAGAATGGAAGCGCGAAGGTTTTCCCCCTGAGCTCTGCCTGGGGTAGACGGACGGGGCGGAGGGGCGCGGCGAGGTTTTACAACTGGTTATCCGGGAAGCTTGACAAGTTACCGGCCAGTCAATTATCAATTGTGGCCATTCGCGAATTGAAACGTATCAAGACGCGAATCCTGAAAATGACCAGCAAACTATCCCGGCTTGTGGAAAGTGCGTGAAACGATTCATATCACGGTTGTTCCCGGTCAGGAATGCCTGCCATCGCGGATTTGCACCTCGTCAATCCGCGTGCGCACTCCACCCATTCGAAACCGTTCAGGGAGAGGTCATGAACACTACTCGAGTATGCAGAGCCTTTAGTATCGCCGCCACGGTCCTGTTTGTCCTTGCGAGCCAGCGAGCGCTCTTTGCCATGCAGTTTCCGCCGAATTCCGGAGTCATCAATGTGAAGGATTTCGGCGCGAAGGGCGATGGAGTTACCGACGACACCGCGGCCATCAACCGAGCGATTGCGGCCAGCACGCCGCCGGCAAATACAGGAAACTACTGGGGCCAGGCGAAGATTGTGTATTTTCCGAGCGGCACCTATCTGATTTCGGGGCCGCTGATCAAGACGGATGGATCGGGGAATCCAACGTACGGCATGGTGCTGATCGGCGAATCCGAGACGACGACCACGATCAAGCTGGAAGCGGACGCCCCGGGTTTCGGCAACCCGGCGAAGCCGCTGGGAATGATTCATCCGACGGCGGATGCCGCCTACGGTTATTCTCCTGAGCCGGGCGACGGCAACGACGCGTATCAGAACACGATCCAGGACATGACGATCGACATCGGCAGGGGCAACGCGGGGGCGATCGGGATCGACTACCTGGCAAATAATCTTGGGGCTATCCGCAACGTAACGGTGAACGCGCCCCGGGGCGAAGGTGTGACGGGCATTCGAATGACGCGGCCGCTGATGGGTCCGGCGCTCCTTGAAAATGTGACGGTCAACGGATTTTCCGTGGGGTTGGACGTTGCCAATCTGCAGTACGCGCTCACGCTCGATCATGTGCGCCTCTTTGGGCAGACGGTGGCGGGGCTGCGCAACGCGCAGAATCAGATTGCGGCCAACGATCTGACGGCAGCTACGGCGGGACCGGCCATCGTGAACAGCAGCGCTGACGGCGAGATCGTGCTGAACCATGCTGTGCTGCGGAGCTGGCGCGGGCAGCACGGCCCAATCGTTTCCAATAACGGAACAATCGTCTTTCGCAACCGGAACTGGGTTGAGGATTACGAGTCATTTACCGGATCGCGATTGCCCGGCAATGTTGTGAGCGGAATGTGGACGCCGAAAGGTTTTGTGAATGGAGCGAGCGGAAGTTTCCGGACGGCGACTCCAATCCTCGACACTCCACCGACTTTCCGGCAGCCCATGTCGCAGTGGGTCAGCGTCGAACAGTATGGAGCAAAGCCCAGTGCCGATTTCACGGATCTCAACGACAATGTTCCGAGTCCGACTGATGCAGCGGCGGGGATGCAGGCGGCGATGAACTCCGGAGCCGCGACGATCTACTTTCCGCACGGGGTCTATTACATTTCGCAGCCGATCACCATACCGGCGACGGTGCAGCGGATCGTCGGTCTGGACTCGTCGCTGCACCCAACGCTCTATGAGAGCTGGCGCAGCGAGGGCATGTTTCGCATTCTGGCCGACGCTGGGACGCCGCTCATGATCGAGCAGCTTCGCTTCGACAATTCGAACGACGGCACCCAGCTTGCCATCGAGCAGGACAGCAACCGACCCGTGGTTCTGCGGGACACGATGTTCCCGGGCACGCTGGCAGTGAACCGCACCGCCGCGGGTGGTCCGCTGTTTATGGACGATGTGAGCGCGGCGGGAAGCAACGTAACGCTGGCCGGGAAAACTCCATTCATTGCGAAGCAGTTCGATTTCGAAAACTGCGGCACCTGCATGATTCTGAATGGCGTGCCGGCGGAGATCCTCGGCTTTAAGGAAGAAGGGGACACGCGCGAGATCGCCGCCACCAATGGAACGAGAGCGGATGTGCTGGGGAGCCTGGCATATATGGTGTACAACGGTACGGATCCATCGACGCCGCTGTTCAGCGCGGACAAAACGTCGTCGCTTACCGCTTCCTTCGATGAGGCTGTGATCTTCCCGCAGTGTCCATGCCGGGTGGCGAATTACCTCGATCAGATCGTGAACGGACAGAATTACTACACGCCCGCGAGCGAGTATCCGCAACGATCCGATACGGGGAGGGTGGTGTCCATGCTGCGAACAGGTCCGTCCATCGTGAGCCCATCGAGTGTGGCCGTAGCCCGGCGAGGGACTGTTCCCATCTCGGGGGTGACGGTGCGGGACTTCTACGCATCGGGAGGTTCCACGACATTGGCATTGCAGGTGCGGTCTACCGGAGGATCGATATCCATGACCGGCGCGACCGGGGCTCCGCTGGCAGGTTCGGGAAGCGACTCTGTGGCATTCACTGGTAATCTGAACGCCGTTAACGCGGTACTTGCGACGCTGAAGTACACGGCTGGGCCCTCAATGCGCGGGGGCGCGGTCATCATCAGCGTTACGAACTCGCTGGGTGAGCACATCTCGCAGGACACATTTGCGTCCATCGCCCGGTAAATCATGACCTGGGAGCATAGGGGGAAGATTTTCTTCCCCCTATGGTTCTGTCGCGCGAGCTTGCCTGAGCGGGGAGCACGAGATCGCGTTCCCGAACTACTCCGGCTTCTATTTCACCTCGAATGGAACCGACGCCGAGTGGTACTCCCACGCCAGCGTCAGCTTGCCCTTGTTCACTCCGGTCTTCGTCATCGACCACTTCAGGTCCTCGACCAGATGGGCCGGCTTGCTCATGTGCATCGCTGTGCGGCCGAGGTCTTTTGTGGGGTCGTAGGAAAGCCCCCACTCGCCCGTGTCCCTGCTCACGATGAGCGTCCACTGGCTGGGATTGGCGACATCGACAAAGAGCGTGTATTCGCCCTTCGGCACCGTGAGGTTTCCAATCCTGAGATCGGCATCGGTCTTCAGCGTCGTCGCGGCATTCGCTCCCGCACGCCATACCGGGTAGTGAGCGTCGTGGCTGATCAGACCTCCCTTGTTAAAGATGTGGCCCTGGCGTCCGCGAAGCCGCGGAGACGAGTAGGCGATGCTGATCGTGTGCCCATCCATGGTAGCCACGGCTTTGGCGGGCGGGCTTAGCGGTTTCTTGTGCGCGGGCTGCATCTGCGCCGCCAAAGTGGTTGCGGCTGCGAGGAGGGCGATAGACATCAGGACACGCTTCATGACGAACTTCTCCTTTTGGAGGTTTCCCTGACAGACAAAGTGCGAACCTGAGCATTGTCGCACCTCCCGGGCGATGGCGCTGCGATGGCGCCAACCAACTTCGACGGGGCGGGTTGCGCAACACTCCATGTGCAATTCCGGCGCGGGCTAGGGCGGAGAATGGCGGAGATTCGCCGGCGGGAAGCCGACGGCATCGGGTGCGGCGAAGATCTGGATCGCGGTGCGAAGCAAATGCCTGAGGCTGCGATAATCGAGGGGTGAAAAGAAAGGACGCCAAATCCCGCGGCCGGGAGCGGAAGGAAAGTCCGGAGGATACAGACCGGCTGATTGCCGAGCTGGCCGCCTTCCGCTATTCGCTGCGAAAATTCATGCGCTTCAGCGAAAATGCAGCGCGGTCGTTCGGTATTACGCCTCAACAGCATCAGCTGATGCTTGGGGTGGCCGGATATACCGGGCGCGGATCGGCAACCGTTTCCGAGCTGGCGGAGTTTCTGCAGGAGCGGCTGCACTCCGTCGTTGGTTTGGTCGAGCGGGCGGAACAGCGGGGCCTTATCCAATCAAGAAAGAGCGAGGAAGACCGAAGGGTTGTGGTGGTTTCGCTTACCGCTTCCGGCCGGCGGATTCTTCGCGAACTATCGGAGCTTCACCGTCAACAGGCGGCCAGCCTGCAGCTCCTGACCGGCACCAACAGCCGGAGCTCGGGATCAGGATGATCCGGCGCTGCGACCAGCGGCCGCGCTGAATCGCGGCGATGGTCGCCGGTGGGAGGAAGCTTCTCGAAGACCACGGTGGAAGGCTGCAGGCCACCCGCTTGCGGGCTGTTGCAAGCGCTGCCGACATTCAGAAAACAGCGGCAGGGTCGCTCGGGGGCGCCGGCATCCGGTCCGCCGACCGGATGCAACTACTACTTCTGGTAGTCGTTTCGGGCTCCGTGACAAAATCGATGAGCATGTCCATTTGCCGCTCGATTTGCTGCTGTTTGTTGGGGTTACTGCTGGTAACCGCGGCGATCGCGCAAACGCCTGACACCGCGACACTGCGCGGACATGTCCTGGATCCGGATGGACGTTCCGTAGCTCAGGCACGGGTTGTCATCATCAACTCCGTGACTGGTCTCTCGCTCCACACGGAGACGGATTCGCGGGGCTCGTTCCAGTTCGGTGGCTTACCGATCATGGGCAGTTACAGAATTGTGGCCAGCGCACCGGGCTTTGCCGCTGCGACAGAATCAGCGCTGCGCCTCGAAGGCGGTGTGATCGCCCGAGTCGATTTGCGCCTGGGCATTCCCGGTGGGCTGACGAGCGTGACGGTTACCGGACAAATGGGTGCGCTCCGCGCCGACGAACCGCAGTTGGGCGAGGTCCTCTCTTCCTCGCAGATCGGTGCGCTGCCGCTGTTCAATCAGCGCATTACGTATCTGCCTCTGCTGAATGCCGCCAACCGGCCCGCCATCAATCAGGGCGATATCTTCGTGAATCAGAACCTGTTCACGACCAATGGAGCCGGGCGCCGGGAAACATGGTACGAGGTGGATGGCGCTAACGCGGACGACAGCTGGGGCCGACAGACGATCTTCAGCAGTATTCCGCTGAATGCCGTGGAAGAGATGACTGTGCTGGAGAATTCCTTTTCCGCGCAGTATGGCGCGAGCGCGGGAGGCGTGGTCAATATCGTAACTAAGTCCGGCACGAAACATTTCCACGGCTCAGCTTTTGAGGCATGGCGTCCTTCGGCCTCTGAAGCCAGCCTTTCCGGCTTTCAGCCAGGTCATGCCAGCAGCGGCGATATTACCAACGACACGCTGGAGCAGGGAGCAGCCGCGCTTGGCGGTCCGCTGGCCGGAAAGCGCACGCAGTTCTTTGTCTCAGGAGAATACACGTCGGAAGATCGCGCCTCTCCGGTCACTTCTCCGATTGCTCCGGGGAATTTCATCGGACACTATCGCGGCGGGCTGGGCTACCTGCGCATCGATCACGAGTTCTCATCGCGGCAGCGTATCTTTCTGCGCGAAGACGCTGACTTGTTTTACGACACCAATCCGAAGGGGCTGGTTGGGGGGAATACGCTGCCGAGCGAGGCGCTGACGTTTCGGCGACGCACTTACACGACGGAGCTGGGCGATACGTGGCTGATCGGTTCGAGGCTGCTGAATGATCTGCGGGCGCAGTTCCAGCTGGCTTCGCCGATTACCGAAGTGGATCCTGCTGTCTTTGGGACGGAGTTTGTTGTGCCGATTTCGACGGGCGGCACTTTCCAGTCGGGCACCTCGCAGCGCTCGCTGCTGATGAATCATCAGTACTCGGTCGACGATGTGGTGACTGCCAGCTTCAGCCGGCAGCAGCTGAATATCGGGACCAGCCTCATCGCCTCGCATAGCGGGGGCAACGGGAAGGAATTTGGCGGGCCTATCTACGACGGGGAATTCCAGTACAAGACCTGCACCCAGGCGCTCACTTATTGCGAAAGTCCGGCATATCTCGACAACATCGACAATGTTGAGACCTACACGCAGGCTTTCGGAAGCGCCTCGTATCTGGTGAACGACTTTCTCTGGTCGATTTTTGCGCAGGACGATGACCACGTCACAAACCAGCTCACGCTCAATCTGGGACTGCGCTATGAACTCCAGACGTTCACCGACTCGCGCAACGATCTAGCGCCGCGCATCGGCTTCGACTACGATTCGGGCGGAAAAGGGCGCACGGTGATCCGCGGAGGGTTCGGGATCTATTACTCTGAGATTGCCGATAACTCTGAGGGGAGTTATGCGCTCACTGGTCCCACGGGTGTCTTTAATTACACCGCGGAGCCGGGTCAGATCGGCTTTCCTGCCAGCATCTCCGCCGCCCCGCTCACGGCATTCCCGGAGGGCGCCACGGTTCCGCTGCGCAGCCTCTATATCCGTCCGGGCCGGGCCGCCTATTACGACCAGTTCTTTCCCACGTCCACGCTGAAGGGTTATCCCGGCAAGCTGCTGAATCCGTACACGGAGCAGTGGATATTGGGTGTACAGCGGAAGCTGCCGGTCCGCTTGATCCTCAGCGTGGATTACGTAGGCTCGCATACGCTTCACAACGTTCGACCGCTCGACGTCGATCCACCTGCACCATTCAACCGCACGGCGCAGGGGCAGTCGCGCACGGCGCAGGAAGCGAATTGTACGCGGCCCTACTGGATCTACTGGTACAGGCAGCACAATATCGCGTGCGACCCGAGCGCGCCCACGAATCCCGAGCCGCCGTACAGCGTGATCCAGAGCGACGTGAACGACGGCTTCGCCAATTACAACGCGCTGGAGGTGAATCTCCGCGAGCGGTTTGCTAATCACGCGTGGCTGCTGGCCAGTTACGTCTGGTCGCACACGCTCGATAATGTGGATCCGGACGTTGCGAGGCCGAGCCAGAATCCCAACGATCCGAATTTCACGAATCGCGCGGAGTACGGCAACGCAATTTTCGACCAGCGAAATCGTTTTGTGCTGAGCGGTGTCTATGCCGGGCCTTTCCGCCTGAGCCTTGGCGGCGTGGCCACGCTTGCTTCCGGACTGCCGTTCAACTACGTAACCGGCACGGTGAACAGCGGCGATCTGGGCGCCACGAATGACCGCCCGGTCATTGACGGCCATGTTGTGGGGCGCAATACCGGCCGCGGGCAGCCTATCTACGATGTGTCGCCGTTTATTGAACGGAGCTTCGCCATTCCGCACACGCGTGCCGCGATGGATGTTCGCGCGGAAGCGTTTAATGCGACGAATCATCCGAACTTCATTGGGTACAGCGGAACGTATGGCAACGGACCGGTGGCGGGGCCTGGTTTTGGAGAGC
>JAJZIF010000104.1 GCA_021810735.1 Acidobacteriota bacterium | reverse complement strand
TTAGCAAGAATTCGACGCTCAAAAAGGCCAACCAGCAGAGCCGTCGCTTTCTGCGCGCCTTCCGCAAGGCTGGCCGCCTGCAGGAGATCGCCGCCGTCAGCGAACAGTTCAAGCCCAGCCCGCTGGTCACGGTTTTTGACGATGTCTACGAAGCCTACCGCCGCCAGACCGGCGGCTACGGCCCGCCAACCAACCTCACCGCGCTCGAGCGTTCGGCCCAGTCGGCGGCCAGCGAGTCCCTCACCATCCTGGAGCAGCGCATGACCTGGCTGGCCACCATTGGCTCGGTCGCGCCCTTTGTGGGGCTCTTCGGCACCGTCATGGGCATCATCGATGCATTCCATGGCCTGGGTACGGCTGGAGCGGCAACGCTCCGCGCTGTCGCTCCCGGTGTTTCTGAGGCGCTGATTACCACCGCTGCCGGACTCGTCGTCGCCGTCCCGGCCGTCGTCGCCTACAACCAGTTCAGCGCCCGCATTCGCGAAGTGGCCGCGCGCCTGGATGACTTTACCCGCGAGCTGATGAACAGCATGGAAGAGGCTGGGCAGCCAAGCGAACCAGCGGAGGCCGGACGTGGCCTTCACAAGTAACAACGGCAAAACCCAGAGCTCGCTGTCTGACATCAACATCACGCCGCTCGTCGACGTGGTGCTGGTGCTGCTCATCATCTTCATGCTGACAGCGCCCGTTCTGCAGTCCGGCATTCAGGTCAAGCTGCCCCAGACGCGCACCGTGCACCAGATCACCAAGGCTCGGCTCGTGCTCACCATCACCCGCGACCAGGAAGTCTACCTCGGCGATACGCCCATCAACCTGTCGCAACTGCCGCAGCTCCTCCACCCGGCGAACGTGGACCCCTCCACCGAAGTGGTTTACCTGCGCGCCGATGAACGGGTGCCCTTCGGTGCCTTTGCCACCGTGATGGATGCCGTCAAACAGGCCGGAATTTCCAACATCAGCATTGTCACTCAGCCGATTCAGAACACGCCGGCCGCGAAGTAAACATGCGGAAATCTTTCGACCAACTGGAACGCGAGCAGATGGGCCGCCCCATGCGGTTGTCCATTGTGTTCCACATCTGCGTCTTCGCGACGCTGGTGTTGCTCGTCTATGTGAGCGGCTTCTTCCATGGCGCTGAGTGGGGCAACAATGCGCCCCAGGGCGCGATCCAGGCGACGCTGGTTTCCTCGGTTCCCGCTATCCCGCTGCCCCAGATCGTTCCCCCCAACAAGGACGTGCTCGCAACCCAGACGCCCAGCCAGGCTCCCGCGATTCCGCAGCAGAAGACCGAATCCGTACCCCTGCCGACCGCCGTGCCCATCAAGGCCAAACCGCACCCCAGGCGCAAGCAGGAGCACCAGAAGGTCCCCCAGCGCGTCAATCCGAAGAAGCTCCAGCACCGCGTGCACTACGGCGAGCGCCAGGCGGCCAGCATTCCCCACGCAACCCAGACCAACCAGCCGCCGGTCAAGATCGTCACCCAGAATCAGGGCGGCAGCTTCGCATCCCTCTACGGCTGGTATGTCACCCTGATTCAGCAAAAGGTCAGCAACAACTGGTTTGAACAGGAAGTCGATCCCAGCACGCCCGGAGGTACTGAGGTCGTCGTCACCTTCCAGATCTCCAGTGGCGGCGGCGTGAGCGACGTTCGCCTCAGTCAGCCCAGCGGCTCCCAAACCCTGAATAATTCCGCCTTGCGGGCAATTCAGAGGGTCGGCAGTTTTCCGCCTCTTCCACAGGGGTATCAAGGCAGTTACATTAACGTCGGGTACACTTTCACATATCCGGGGTCTTCCCATTAGAGAAGTCATGCGTTGTGGTAACGATAGAAATAGAAAAGCGTCTAAGCTCACGCGCAAATCCAGTACTGGCGGTCAAATAGGCATGGAGTTTATTCGTCGTAACCCGTTGTTCCGTACCCCCCCTGTGGTGCTCGCCCTGGCGATCATGCTCGCCGCGACCTCCGCTTTGCCCGCCCGCGCGCAGGACTGGGTCAAGGTCGGCACCAATCTTGGCGTGCAGCATATCCGGCTGGCCGTGGCCGACTTCAACCCCGGTACCACCGATCCACAGACCTATTCCCTCAAGGGCATCTTCGACCAGACCCTCTACAGCGACCTGACCAACGCAGGCGTCTTTGACATGGTCTCCAAGAGCATGTCGCCCCCCGTCATGCCCAGTTCCCCCAAGGAGATTCAGCTGTCGCAGTGGTCCGCGCCCCCTGCCAACGCGCAGATGGTCGTATTCGGCAGCTTCGGCGCAGCCGGCGGCCAGATTGACGTGCAGGGCTTTCTCTTCGATACCAGGAATCAACAGTCTCCTCAGGTGCTGGGCAAGCAGTTCACGGATGCGGCCAACGCTCAGGATGCGCGCGACATCGCCCATCGCTTTGCCGACGAGATCATCCTCCGCCTCACCGGCATCAACGGCATCGCCGAATCGAAGGTTTACTACGTCGTCGGCCATGGCATGCACAAGGAAATCTGGGTCATGGACTACGACGGCCAGAACCAGCACCAGGTCACCCACCTGGGCACCGACTCCAACGGCCCGTCCATCTCGCCCGACAATTCCAAACTCGCCTTTGCCTCTTTCGGCAAGTACGGATGGCAGATTCGCGTCCTCTCCATGAAGACCCACCGCTATCTCTACTTCCATGAGCCCGGCGGCACGGCCCTCAGCCCCGCCTGGTCGCCGGACGGCAAGCAACTGGCCTACTCCCTCTCGGCCAATGGAAATCCTGACATCTACGTTTGCAACGCGAATGGTACCAATCTTCACCGCATCACCGCTTTCCTCGGACCCAACGTCTCGCCCGTCTGGAATCCAAAAACCGGTTCGCAGATTGCCTGGGTCAGCGGCATGACCGGCCTTCCGCAGATCTATACCATGGACTCCGACGGCTCTAACGTTGCCCGCATGACTGATGGCGGATATGCAACCTCACCCTCCTGGTCCCCCAACGGCCAGTTCCTCACCTTTGCCTGGAACAGGAACTATGGCCCCGGCGCCCCCGGTGGTGAGGACATTTACCTTATGGACATCGCGACCCATCGCTGGGTACAGTTAACCCACGGCGAAGGTGTGAATGACTTTCCTTCCTGGTCGCCGGATGGACGCCATATCGTCTTCCAGCGAAGGATCGGAAACCGTACCAACATCTGGATGATGCTGGCCGACGGATCGCATCAGCAGCAGCTGACCCACAACGGCGACAGCCGCATGCCGGACTGGAGCTGGAAGTAGGAGCTGGAAGTACTCGTTAATACTGAGGGCTTTGCCCTTTTTCAAATAGTAGGACCCCTGGCCGGGGTATGGCCGATATAGAGTTGCAGGAGATAATAATGACGCACGCGTATCGCAATTCATTGCTGCTCAGCGCCGGTTTGGTGGTCATGCTGGGCCTTTCCGGTTGCCACAAGAAAGTAGCAACCGTCAGTACTCCCTCAGCGCCGCCTCCGAGCACCGCACCCGCTCCGACGGCCAGCATCACCGCGACGCCCGACACCGTCACCGAAGGTACTCCGGTGGTATTGACCTGGCGCACGACCGACGCAACAAGCGTTTCCATTGATGGTATCGGTCAGGTGGAAACTGCCGGAACGATGACCGAAACCCCCACCCAGTCCACCGAGTATCACCTCGTGGCCACCGGCCCCGGGGGAACCACCGATGCCTCCGCTCGCGTCACCGTGAACCCCGCCGCTGCGCCCAAGATGAAGGAATCCAACATCACCGAAGCCGTCTTCGAGCAGAACGTGAAGCCGATCTTCTTCAACTTCGACAGCTACAAGATCCGCCCCGACGCGCAGATCACGATTCAGGATGATGCCAACTACCTCATCCAGCATCCCAACATCAACGTCGTCATCGGCGGATACTGCGACGACCGCGGCTCGGTCGAGTACAACCTGGCTCTGGGCGAGAATCGCGCCAATGCCGCCAAGCAGGCGCTGGTGAGCGCGGGCGTCAGCCCTGACCGCCTGCGCACCGTAAGCTACGGTAAAGAAAAGCAGTTCTGCACCGAGCAAACCGAATCCTGCTGGCAGCTCAACCGCCGCTCGCAGTTCACCATGGACACAAGCAACCAGTAACCACCACGGAGTGCATCAGGGCAGTATCCGGTAGGTAAACCTTCGGGCGCATCGAGTCGTCCGGCCAGGAACCCCGGATACTGCCTTTTTCCGTCATACTGAAGAGAAAGAGCGCTTCCGCGCTCAGGGTGAAAGCTATGCGAAAGAGCTTCCGCGTCCTCGCGATCGCCGTCGTGTTCGGACTGTTTATCCCCACTCCCCGGGCGCACGCCGTTTCCAAGGAGATCATTCAGCTCCAGGTGCAGGTCCAGGCACTCCAGAACGCCGTCCAACAGCTGCAGCAGCAGCAGGCGGCCCAGCTGGGCATTATCCAGCATATGCTGCAGCAAAATAGTGACACGGTGGAAAAGATCAACCAGACCATCAGTTCGCTGCAAAGCCAGGTGCAGGCCCAGGTGCAGTCCGGCGGCGGCAAAATCGACCAGGTCTCCACCCAGATCCAGAACCTGAACAACTCCGTGGACGACCTCCAGACGCGCATTGAGAAGCTCGGCCAACAGATGCAGGTGATGCAGTCGCAGGTCCAGTCCATTCAGGCTGCTGCCGCGGCTGCCAGCCAGTCCGGCCAGCAACCCTCGTCCTCCGGCCAGAGCCCGGCTTCCAATAGCGGCGGCCAAGGTAACTCGCCCCAGGCCCAAAATGGAATGGGCACCCAGCCCGGCGGGGCTTCCAGCACAGGCTCTGGTACTGGTGCTGGCAGTGGATCAGGCGCCGGCTCGCAGATGGCCGCTACCGGGCAGCAGGGCGGCGCAACCACCTCGGCACAACCTGCGCAGCAGACGTTTCCTCCCATTCAGCAGCTCTTCCAGGTTGCGATGAGCGACTACAACGCCGGGCGCTACGACCTGTCGGCAGGTGAGTTTGCTGACGTGGTCAAGGATTACCCCTACGATCAGCTTTCCGGACACGCGCAGTTTTACGTCGGCGAATCCTACTACCGCGAGCAGAAATACCAGAAGGCGATTCAGGCCTACGAGCAGGTGCTCTCGCAGTATCCCGGAAGCGACAAGGCCCCCGCGGCGCGGCTGCACAAGGCCTATGCCGAACTGGCGCTGGGGCAGCGCGCAGCGGGCATTCAGGACCTGAAGGCGCTGATTGGGCGGTTTCCGCAGACTCCCGAAGCCGCGCAGGGGCGACTCCGCCTGAACGGGCTGTTGGCTTCGTCCTCATCAGACAAGCCCAGCCCTTATCAGTACCAGTAGCAGGGGCATTCATCATCACGGCGTGATTTCCGCTTCGTCCCCGGAAATCGCAACTCCTGCACGGGGGCAAGCCAATGGAGATTCGACTCAAGCGAACCACTGAAGCCGCGGAGAGCAGCGATGGCGCGCGCTTTCTCGTGGACCGCCTGTGGCCGCGAGGCACCCGAAAAGAGTCGCTGCGGCTCGATGCCTGGCTCAAGGACGTCGCGCCCAGCACCGAATTGCGAAAATGGTTCTCCCACGATCCGGCAAAGTGGGAGGAGTTCCAGCGCCGCTACTTCGCGGAACTCGACGCCAGACCGGAAGCTCTGGAGCCGCTGCTGGCTGCGGTCCGCAAAGGCACCGTCACGCTGCTCTACAGCTCTCGCAATACACAACACAATCAGGCAGTGGTTCTCAGGGCTTACTTGCTCCGGCGCTACGGCAAACCGCCGGCGCACTGAGCTCTCGCCCGGCGCGAATTCAAATGCCGGTCCCTGCTACGGTTGGTCGCTGAGATCCACAGCAAGCGTGCGCTGCTCCTTGCTCGACTCCCGCGCCAGTTCCACCAGTCGCGTCGTGCGCCATGCCTGCTCCGCTGTCACCGCCAAAGACGCTTTGCCGAGCAATGCGTCCCGCACATTCGCGTAGTACTCGCGGTAGTCCCCGTTTTCTGTCGGAATCCGCCGCGGCGTCTCTTCCAGAATCTGCAGCGTGCCCCACTCCGCGTCGGGATCCACGCCGAAGCCCGGTGTGGTGAAGCTCATGCCGTCTTTCAGTTGCTGCTCCTGCGGATCGAGCCCGAACTTGACGTAGCTGCCGCGCATGCCGTGCAGAGTGAAGCGCGCGCCCGCAATACGGGCAATGGACGAGGCGCTCAGCTTCACCGTGAGCCTGTGTTGGCCCTCGTAGGTCAGCCGGATGTCAAAGGCATCGTCAGCGACGGCCTGGTCGCGTTCCGTGCGGACACTCGCCGCGATGCGGGCAGGCGTCCCAAAGAGCGTTGTGGCCTGGTCGATCAGATGCGTGCCCAGGTCGAAGAGCGTACCGCTGCCGGGACCGCCGCTTTCGCGCCAGACTTCGAGGCGCGGTTCGGGACGGAAGCGGTCGAAGTGCGATTCATACGAAACGAGCCGTCCCAGCGTGCCGCTGTCCAGAATCTTCCTCACCGTCAGAAAGTCCCCGTCCCAGCGCCGGTTCTGGTAGGCGCTCAGCAGCAGCTTGCGCTCGCGCGCCAGCCGGATAAGTGCTGCGGCCTCTGCCGACGTCAGCGTAAACGGCTTGTCGATCACCACGTTGCGGCCATCGCTCAGGCATTCCTCTGCAATCTGGTAGTGGTTGTCGCTCGGCGTGGCCACAACCACAAGGTGAATGCTTTTGTCGTCCAGCATTTCGTCGAGCGAGCGATAGCAGGGAATCTGCGGGTAGGCCTCTTTCGCCTGCTCGCCCGTGGGCTTCACGATCGCAGCCAGGTGCAGTCCCGGCACAGCAGAGATCACGGCGGTATGGAAAATTCGCCCCGCCAGTCCAAAACCGACAACACCAACGCGAATAGGCTCTGTCATATCGCCCATGGTACCGCAAAGGCCGCGGGGATTCCGTGCCGTCAGCCGTCCAGCCGGTACTTGGTCTCGCTCAGCTTGTAGAGCCGCCGCCACACCAGCCGATTAATCGTCACCACCATGATCGCCATGATGATCGTGGCCAGCAGCAGCGTGGGAAAGTCGCCGCGATCGCTGGCCGCGCTGATCTGCGCGCCCAGCCCGAGCGTGCGCAGCGTGGTGCCGTGAATCTTGAAGTACTCGGCCACAATCGACGCATTCCACGCGCCGCCGCTCGCTGTAATCAGCCCCGTGATCAGATACGGAAAAATTCCCGGCAGGATCAGCGTCGTCCACTTCTGAAGATTCGAGAAGCGGAACAGCCCCGAAACTTCGCGCAGGTCAGAGGGGATCGCCATCGCTCCCGCAATCACGTTGAACAGGATGTACCATTGCGTGCCCAGCAGCATCAGCGCGATGGAGCCAACCCCCAGTCCCATCCCCAGATTCATCAGGCCGATTACAAGCAGCGGGAACAGCGCCGTCGCCGGGAAGGACGCGGCAATCTGCGCCAGCGGCTGCGCCACATTCGCAAGCTTCGGGTGAAAGCCGATGGCGACCCCAACCGGAATCGTCCAGAGACTCGCAATCAGCAGCGACGCATTCACGCGCAGGAAAGTCATCGCCGCGCCCAGCAGCAGTTGCAGCACCTCGTGCATGGTGACGCTCTTCAGCAGCAGCGCCGCATGGAAAGCCAGCACCCCGGCCACACCTGCCGCCACGGCGATCACAATCACAAAGGCAATCGGAATGCGTTTGCGACGCTTCCGGGCTGCCTCCGCGGCTGGCAGCAGGCGCTGGCCTCCATGCGCAAGCCGCGCGTAGAAACTCTCTTGAATCGGCAGAAAAGCCCGGTTTGACAGGTACTGCAGCATGTTGCTGTTGCGCAGCAGATGCAGAATCGGCGACGTGATGCGCTGCGCGCTCTCCACGTTCTCAAACTTGAATTTGTCTGACCATGCAATCAGCGGTCGCCACAGCAGTTGGTCCGTCAGCACGATGATGAACATCATCGTCGCAAGGCCCCACACAATCGCGCCGATGTCTCCCTTCGACGCCGCCGTTTGCAGGTAGGAGCCAAGTCCGGGCAGCCGAAAATGCGTCGAGCCCACCGGGAACATCTCGCAGACCATCAGGAAGAACCACCCGCTCGCCACCGAAACCATCGAATTCCAGATCAGACCGATCGCCGCGTAGGGCAGCTCCAGTTGCATCAGCCGCTGCCAGCGGGAAAACCGGTTGATGCTGCACGCCTCCAGCAGCTCGCGCGGAATCGTCTTCAGCGAGCTGTAGAAGCTGAACGCCATGTTCCACACTTCGCCCGTGAAAATCAGCAGGATCGCGCCCATCTCCACGCCGATCTGCTTGCTCGGGAACAGCGACACCATGGCCAGCATCACGCCTGGCAGAAAGCTCAACACCGGAATCGACTGCAGAATGTCCAGCGTCGCGATCATCAGCGCTTCCATCCGCCGGTTGTAGGCCGCGATGTAGCCATACACTATGGCGAAAACCAGGCTCAGGAGGTACGCGATGAAGATGCGTGCCGTGGACTCCAGCGCATAACCGGGCAGATAGCGCGGCGAGCGGTGAATCACCACCGATGGAATCGCCGAGTGCAGCCACGAGTGAGCCACCCACAGCATCAGGTAGAAGCCCGCCAGCAGCGCCCCGGCCACGCTCACATCAATCACGATCGGCCACGTGCGTTCCGCAACCTGCGAGCGGGAAAACGAATTGCTGATGGAGGCAGTCAGCTTCATTCCGTCTCGTCTCCGGCAGCGACGATTTCCTCCTCCGCCTCGGGCAGCTTGAAGCGGCGCCGGCCGGCGTCAAAATCGAACAGCTCCGCGTAGCGGCCCCAGTTGATCGCCGTCTCCAGCTGCCGCTGCGTCTCGTCGCTGGTGAACTGCTCGTCCAGCATGTCGAGGAAGAATTCCTCGGGCACCGTGTGGTCGCTCTTGCTCGAAAGCGCGCGCGTGATCTGCCGCAGCAGCAGCGCATGCGCGAGCGCCGCCTCGCGGAACAGTTCCTTCTGGCGCAGAATCTCCGACTCCGCGAATGCCGTGCCCGTCTCCGTGATGCTCACGTCGCCTTCCTCGATCTTCAAAAAGCCGAGTAGTTGTGCCGCGTCCACGATCGGCAGCAGGTCGTCGATTTCGAAGGCCAGCTCGTCGGCGAGCCGGTAAATATCCGCCTTCCCGCCCAGGTCGATCACCAGTTCCAGCAGGCCCGCAATGCCGCCGGGCCGCGCGTGTGGCAGCATTTCGTAGTGCATCTGCCGCTGGTCGCGAACGCGCCGGCCGCTTTCCAGCAGCGGCATTTCCGCCGGCGGCACATCCGGCTTGGTCAGCACTTTGTAGATGTAATCCACCAGCGCCGTGAACGGCGCGCTCTTGCGATCCCTCGGATGCGGAATCGTGACCTTGAAATCTGTGCGCACGTGCCCGGGATTGCGCCCCAGCACGATGATCCGGTCGGCCAGCAGCACCGCCTCCTCGATGTTGTGCGTCACGATGAAGATGGACCGCGTCGGGATCGTCTTCTTCTGCCACAGCTCCATCAGCTCGCTGCGCAGGTTTTCCGCCGTGAGTACATCGAGCGCCGAAAACGGCTCGTCCATGAACAGAACTTCGGGTTCCACCACCAGCGCGCGCGCAAAGCCCACCCGCTGCCGCATCCCGCCGGAAAGCTCCTTCGGATAGGCCGCTTC
>JAJZIF010000103.1 GCA_021810735.1 Acidobacteriota bacterium | reverse complement strand
TCAACCGCTTCCGCAAACTACTGGTCAGCTTCGAGAAAACAGAGGCCAGCTACGTGGCTCTTTTATCGTTGGCTGCCGCCATGATCTGCTGGAGACAAACGATATCTATTTACGGATAAGTTCTTAGTCACTATGGAGCGGCTAAACAGAAGAGGCTGCCTGTGCGGCAGCCTCATGCAAGGATCGCGTCGCAAGCTTCAGAAGCTGCCCCACGCGCGCGAGATGTAATCGGACATCGACATGCCCACCAGCGCCAGGAAGGTGAATAATCCCGCACCCACCGTCAGCTTCATCAGATTGCTGCTGTACTTGATGTGCATGAAGAAGAGAACCACCAGCGTCGCTTTGAAGACCGCGATGCCAAGCGCGACGACGGCGTTCCACGGCCCGAGTTCCAGATAGGAGGCCGCCACCGTCAGGCCGGTGCAGATCAGCAGAGTCGCCGCGATCATCGCGTAAATCTTCGGACTGACGATATGGGGTTCTTCCGCGTGGTTTGCTTCCAGTTCGCTCATTGCTTTTTCTCCGCTTTTCCAGGTTGCGTCTCGGTTTCCCGCTCGATCACTGATGCCGACTGATCAGATACAGCAGCGGGAAGAGAAAGATCCAGACAATATCGACAAAGTGCCAGTAAAGGCCAAAGTTTTCGATGAAGGTGATATTCCCGTTGTCATACGCGCCCCGGATTGCCTTGATGAGCATGAAGATCAGCAGGCCCATCCCGATGATCATGTGCAGCGCATGCATGCCGGTCATGGCAAAATAGAGGCTGAAGTAGACCTCCGTATGCTGCGCCATATCCAGCGGCAGCCCAGGCTCGGCGGGCTGGCCCGGTTCCGCCTTCGGATGCACGAAGCTCATTGCGTCGAAGCGCAGCCCCGGCACGTGATGCTGCACCCACTTCTCGTGGTACTCCACGCTTTTGATGCCAAGGAAGGCCAGGCCCAGGATCAGCGTCAGGATGATGGAAAGAATCAGTCCACCGCGCCGCCGCGTCTCCGCGCACCAGACGCCCATGGCCATGGTGAAGCTGGAGGTGATCAGCACGGCGGTGTTCGTCGTGCCCAGCACGATCGAGAGCGTGTGCGATCCGGCCACGAATGCCGGATAGTACCAGTTCCGATAGATCAGGTATGCCGTAAACATGCCGCCGAAGAACATGATCTCCGTCAGCAGAAACAGCCACATGCCAAAGCTCGCCGACTCCCTCTGCTGCGCCATCGTCACAAAATGGTGACGCTGATAGGAGGGATGCTCCGAATGCGTGCTTTCGTGTAGTGCGACCGTCGGGCTATCCAACTTGGGTTACCTCGCGTTCTTTCTGGCGCTCCAGCCACTCGTAATCGTAAGCGTCCTGGGTCACGACCGGGATTTCGATAAAGTTCTCGGTCAGGGGCGGCGACTGAATTTGCCACTCCAGTCCCGTCGCCTGCCAGGGATTGTTGCCCGCAATTTGGCCATACTTCAGGCTCCACACCAGATAAATCATCGGCAGCAAATATCCGACGCCGAGAATCGTAGCACCGGCGGTGGAAAAGACATTCAGCACCTGAAACTCCGGCGGGTAGGCTGCGTAGCGACGCGGCATGCCCAGCATGCCCAGCAGGAACTGCGGGAAGAAGGTGAAGTTGAAGCCGATAAAGGTCACCACCGCAGCCAACTGAGAAAGTTTCTCGGGATACATGCGGCCGGTCATCTTCGGCCACCAGAAGTGGATGCCGGAGAGAAACGCCATCAACATGCCGCCCACCATCACAAAGTGGAAGTGCGCCACGATGAAGTAGGTCTCCGTCAGGTGGATGTCCGTACCGGAAGATCCCAGAAAAACGCCCGTCAGGCCGCCAATCGTGAACAGGCCCATGAAACCGAAGGCGTAAAGCATCGGTGTCTCGAAGGTGATCGATCCCTTGTAGAGCGTGAATGCCCAGTTGAAGATTTTGATCGCCGAGGGGACCGCTACCAGCATCGTCAGAAGGCTGAAGATCAGCGTCGAGTAGTTCGAGACACCCATGATGAACATGTGGTGCTCCCAGACGAAGAAGCCGAAGACGGCGATCGCCACGGACGAGAAAGCAACCGCCGAATAACCGAAGACTCGCTTGCGGGAAAAGGTCGAGATTACTTCGCTGATCACGCCCATCCCCGGAAGAATCATGATGTAGACGGCCGGATGCGAATAGAACCAGAACAGATGCTGGAAGAGAATGGGATCGCCGCCTTTGGTCGGGTCGAAGACACCGATGCCGATCGTCCGTTCCAGCACCACCAGAACCAGCGTAATCGCCAGCACCGGAGTGCCCAGCACCATCAGGATTGAAGCCGCATAGTTCGACCAGACAAACAGCGGCAGCTTGAACCAGGTCATGCCCGGCGCGCGCATCCGGTGGATGGTCACAATGAAGTTCAGTCCGGTGAAGATGGAAGAAAACCCGGCAACGAAGATCGCCAGCCCCGTCGTTACTACATTCGTGTTCAGATAGTGCGTTGAGAGCGGCACTGTAAAGGTCCAGCCCGTATCCACGCCGCCACTGATCATCGCCCACAGCGTCATCCCGCCGCCGATCAGATAGAGATACCAGCTCAGCAGGTTGATCTTCGGGAAGGCCAGATCTTTCGCGCCCACCATGATCGGGATCAGGAAATTTCCCAGAGTCGCCGGCACACTGGGCACCAGGAACAGGAAAATCATGATGATCCCGTGCATCGAAAACACCTTGTTATAGGTGTCGGCCGCCATCAGGTCGCTCTGCGGCGTCAGCAGTTCCAGCCGGATCAATGCGGCCAGTGCCCCTCCGATGAAGAAGAAGAAGGTGATCGAGATCAGGTAGAGAATAGCGATCCGCTTGTGATCGCCGGTCAGCAGCCAGCTCAGAATGCCATTCTCATTCGTCAGATAATTCCGCTTCGGTATCCGTGCCGTCGTCTGGTCAGGAAGACTCACAATGCTGCTCATGGCTTCACCATCCCTTTGGTTCCCACTGCCGCCGCCGTTGCCGCCGGTGCGAGTTCTGTGGTTGTCGTCGTCTGCAGAATTCGGTAGTTCGAGTTCAGATTCTTGATGTATTCCACCAGCGAAAAGAGGCCCTCCTCGCTGATCTGACCCTGGTAAGTGGGCATGATCGGCGCGTAGCCCTGGGTGATGTGCGCCGAAGGATTCAGAATCGCCTGCCGCAGATACTCGTCGTCGACCGTCACCTTCTGCCCGTTGGTCAGCGTCAGCGTAGAGCCATAGACACCGGCCAGATTCGGTCCGCGGGCCTGCGGAGTCCCGTTGTGACAGGCCGTGCAGCTCAGACTGGCAAAGAGACGTTCCCCGTTCTGCGCCAGCGAGACTCCGCTGGTCGAGCTTTCCAGCCACTTCTTGTAATCGTCCTGGCTCATCACCACCACCTGGCCGATCATCGCCGAGTGCGCCGTTCCGCAATACTGGCTGCAGAATAGATGATAGGTGCCCTCACGCGTCGCCTCAAACCACACCGTCGTGTAGCGGCCCGGAATCGCCTCGCGCTTCACGCGGAAGGCTGGCAGAGAGAAGCTGTGAAAGACATCCTGCGAGATCAGGGTAAGCTGCACCGGCTTGTTGACCGGCACATGCAGGCTGTTAATCTCATGCTGGCCTCCCGGATGCTCCGCCTTCCACATCCACTGCTTGCCCACCACATAGATCTGCATCGCATTCGGAGGAGGCGTGTAGATGCGGAAGTAGAGCACTGATCCCCAGACAAACATGACCAGAAACAGGCCCAGCGGGATGATCGTCCAGGTCGCCTCCAGCAGAGTCGAGCCTTCTATCTGCGTCGCAACCGGGCTGCGCTCACGCCGGTAGAGCACAGAGAAGGTGACCACCAACAGGATCACCAGCGTGAGACCGACCAGGCTCACCAGAGTCATGAACAACAACAGTGCGTCCACCTGCGGCGCAACCTTCGACGCCTCCGGCGGAATCACCGCGAAGTTCGTCAGCCACTTCACCAAGAACTGCCAGATTACTGGACTAATATGATCCATTCCCTTTTCCGTTCATCTCAGATTCTTGCCCGGCTCTTGCTCCGGATTACCCGTTCGACGCGCCGCCCATCTCTGGTGGCAGACCCATCTTGCTTCAAACCTTTTTCCCGCCCCCGATGTCCTTCCGGAACCCCAGAAGCATGAACCCGCCCAGCAGCAGCACCGTAAAGGCACCGGCAATCTGCACGATCCGCGCGATGATCAGACTGTGCGTATTCGTCGTCGGATCGTAGTGATAACAGTACGTCAGGATGTTCTGCACCGGCGAGCCAATCTTGTTCGACGAGGCCTCCATCAGTCCCAGCAGGAGATCCTTCGGGCTGTACTCGACGCCCATGTAGTACTGCGCGATCTTGCCCTGCGGCGTCACAATCTGAATCGTGCTGGCGTGGGCAAACTGATCCAGCTTGCCATCCGGCCCTTTGATCTTCACATACCCGAATCCCACCGCCTGCGTCAGTGCGTCAATCGAGCTTTGTGGCCCGGTCAGGAAGTGCCAGCCATCGGCCGTCTCCGGCTTCCCGTACTGCTTCAGATAAAACTCCTTCTTGGTGGCCGCCAGCGCCGGGCCTTCGGTCGGATCGATGCTCACCACAACCACGTTGAAGTCGCGTCCCGGCGTCAGATGCACCATCCGCAACGCGGACGTGATGCCCTGCATCTCCTCGGAGCACAGGATCGGACAATTGTAGTAGACCAGCGCCAGAATAGCCGGCTTGCTTCCGAAGTAGCTGCCCAGAGTCACCGACTTGCCTGTCTCATCCACAAACGGAAGATTCAGCGGCAACTGCTCGTCCAGATGCTGCGCAATTGTTACCTTGCTCAGCAGGGAAGGCTTTTCATTGACCGGCCCGATCTGCTTCTGCCCGATCGAACTCACCTGGGCGGCAAGCGACAACGACGCCATCAGGGCGCACACGGCCATCATCAGCCCTTGCCCCGTTGTCGATCTCTGTATTGGAAGTCTGTTGCGCATTGCCCTATCCTCTGCCCGACCTGTGCGCGCCTGACCTGTGCGCGCCTGAATTGTTTAGCGCTTGACCCCTGCGCGCTCAACCTGTTTCGCGCCTGACCCGTGCGCGTTCAACCTATCCTCCTGCTACTTCGATCATCAGCCTTTGTTTGCCGCCTTACAAGCTCCGCCCGCGGGAGATTTCCACCGCTTCAAAAGCCTGGGACTTTATTGCATTCCGCCCTTCATCTCGGCCATCTTCGCCCGCTCGTCCTGCTCATAGCCAGTGCGCGCAAAGCCAGTCGTCAAAGGCACTTGCACTGTCGGCTTGGCGTCATGCGCCAGCAGTGGAGCTGTCGTCTGGAACTGTGCTACGGGCAACCCCCGCTGGGCGGTCAGCTCCATTGCGCGATCGATCGGAATCCGGACCACGCCCTTCTGCTGGTCCACCCACGTGTAGTTGTCCAGCAGCAGGTCTTCCTTCGTGTGCAGGTCGGCAATCTCCTGAAATCCGTCATCGGTCTGCAGCTGAGGCGGCGGGAAGCTCTGGACAAGCGCCGAGAACTGCTGCTGCAGCTCCGGACTATTGGCCAGGTTACCCAGCTTGCGCACCTCCACAGGATGCGCCCAGCGGTTCGGCGGACCATCGGCCTTGGCGATCTGCGAGTTGATCACCTTGCCGATGCCTATGCACAGGAAGGCAGAGACGATCACAAAAATCAGCAGCGCCGTCAGGAAGACCACAATCCCCGAGACGCGTACATCGGACTCTTCAAATCCTTTGGCGATCCGCTTCGGGTCCAGCGGCTGATCGCTCTTGCTGTGATGCTCATGCATGGGCATGTTCAGGCTCCAGAATCTCCGCCAGATGCGGATCGTTGGTCTGTACCAGCGGACGACGGGTCAGCTCCCAGCTGTAGTAGGCAACCCAGAGCGAGACCATCGCCACCGGCACCGCGATGTACTCCAGAATTCCCCAGCTGAAGTGCAGGTTTGAGGCCGCATCCTTGAAATTCGGCTCCACCAGCCAGAACAGATCGAAGAACTTCGCGAAGATCATCCACTGCGCCACGCGCATCAGACGCTTCTTGTTCGTCTTGATATCGCGAGAAAGCAGCATCGCAAAGGGAATCAGCCAGTGGAAGATAAAGTCCAGCGTCGCAATCACGCCCCAGTGGCCGTTGATCCGGCGCATGTACCAGACAATCTCTTCCGGCAGATTTCCCGACCAGATGATGAGGAACTGGGCAAACGCCAGATAGATGTTCAGCATCACGAAGGCCATCATGAACTTGCCCAGATCGTACTGCTCGGTCTTGCGCAGCATTGTTTTGATCGGGTCTTCCTTTGACAACGCAAGCGTCGTCAGCACGGCCAGCGCCAGCACCTGATATCCCTCGCCTACAAGGAAGAGCAGCCCGTAGACCGTCGAGTACCAGGTCACGTCCATGCTCATCACCCAGTAGATCACCGCCGCCGTCATCGTCAGCGAGTAGACCACAATGCCGAAGCCCGACAAATTCTCGGTCTTCTTGATCCAGTACGGCGTCGTTGAAGCATCTTGCGTGTCGCGCCGCAGTCCCATGCTATTCAGACGCCACGTGTAGAAGCCCCAGATTGCAAAGCAGATCAGCCCCGCCACCCAGAATGCCTCCGGGTTCAGCATCGGATGCTTCCACTCGATGGCATGCGCTTCGCCTTCGGTGATCAGTCCGGCCTTGAGCGCCGCCGCAGCGTCGGAGAAGCGCGCCCACAGATAAAGCTTCTTCATCCACAGTCCGGTCACGATCCAGTAGACAAAGACCAGAGGGAGCGTGCGCGTCATCGCCTCCAGGGGGCGACGCAGCAGCAGACCCCACTTGCCGCCGGAGACATACTGCAGCATCAGCATCGCCAGACCACCGACGCAGAATCCGAAGCACAGCATCAGCCCCACCACCCAGGCGCGATAGATGTGCTCGGCGGAGTGGTCCAGCGTGGCCAGCACGACCGCCGTCACCGTAAACAGCACGGCGACCACCAGTGCGCGCGCCTGCCATCCGCGAACGAATGTCGGCGCGTTCAGGTCCGCGGGTAAAGTCTTTGCGTGGGTTTGTGCGTGTCCCATCGTCGTGTCCAGGCTCCCTTATTTTCCCGTACCTGCGGACGCTGCCGCAGTGGATTTGGTGGTTGCCGCGTTGCCCTTCGGCATGGCTTCATGCGGCACCGTAATCTTCGGCGGCGCCGGATACCCCGAAGCCATCGCCGGCGTCCCTTCGCTCTGGATCGGCGGCATGGCATGCACGGCCGTTGCCATTGGCATCTTCCACGGCTCGGCGAAGCTGGCTGGCAGACCTTTGGCCTCGGCCACCGATTTCAGCGGCTGGACCGTCGTTCCCGCCGGCACATCCGCCATTGACGCAAGCTGGCTCAGCTGCAGCGCGCGGATGTAGGCCGCGATTGCCCACCGGTCGACCGGCGCAATCTGTGCCGAGTAATCCGGCATCGCTCCGTAGCCATGCGTCATTACGTAAAAGTAGTGGCTCAGAGGCTGTGCCCGGTGCACATCGTCGTTCAGATTGGCCGCCGGTGTGTAGCCTCGCTGAACGATCGCGCCCACACCGTTGCCCACCCGCGAATGGCACGGCGTGCAGTAGATGTTGAACCGCTCTTCGCCGCGTCGGAGCACCGTCATCGTCACCGGAAAGGGAAGCGCGTCGCGCTCCTCGCGATAACCATTGGCGCCCATTACCGTACCGGTGTAGAAGTAGGTATCCTCGTCGAGTTGTCCCCGAGCCACGGTGCCCGCCACCTGCGGACGCACCGAACGGTGATCGGCAAAGAAGGTCGTTCCGCGCTGCGGCACAAACTTTGGCTGATTGTGCATATCCTGTCGGCAGCCGACGGCCAGCAGCGCCAGCACGGCGGCTGCGCCCAGTCCGATCCGTCGTCGAACCCGAAGGTTCCTTTGCATGCTTCGCATCGTCATCAGTACTCCACCTCGACCACCGAGTTGGGCTGGAATCCTTCGAGGAAGGCCCTGCTCTCGGCGCGGTCGAACTTCGGATCCGTCGCCTCCAGACAGAGGAAGAATTTGTCCACTGTTGCGCTGCTACGGAAGTTCGGCGCATTGAACAGAGGGTGATACAGACTCGGCAGTCCGTTCAGCGCCAGCATCCCGAAAGCCGCGGAAAGTCCCGCGAAGAGAATCGTCCACTCATACGCCGGCACCACGAACGCAGGCCACGAATAGGTGGGGCGACCGGCGATATTCAACGGATAGGCCAGAGTCGAGATCCACGTCTCCAGCGAGAACATCGCGCACAGCCCCATCAGCCCGCCCACCAGCGTCAGCAGCGGCACCCGATTGCGATGGAACCCGATCACCTCCGCGGCTTCCTCCAGCGGATACGGCGCATAGCAGTCCAGCCGACGCCAGCCTGCGTCGTGCGCGGCTTTGGCCGCATGAACCAGCGCGGTCGGAGTTTCAAACTCGGCCAGCAGGCCGTATATTCCTTCTCTCGGCACAGCCATCAGTCACCTGCCTCAACTGCTTCCGGCTTTACCTTGGCCGTTGGCAGCATCATCTTGATCTCGTGCATGGGAATCATGGGAACAAAGCGAATAAACAACAGGAACAGGGTGAGGAACAGCCCAAAGGTCCCTGCATAGGTCATGTAGTCCCACTTGGTTGCGCGATACGTGCCCCAGGAGCTGGGAAGAAAATCGCGATACAGGCTCGTCACCACGATCACGAAGCGCTCAAACCACATGCCGGTGTTCACGATCAGGCTCATTATGAACATAAAGACGAGGTTTGTTCTCCACTTGCGCACCCAAAGCGTGGTGAGCGGAATCGCGATATTGCAGGCGATCAGAACCCAGTAGCTCCAGCCGATCGGACCGAACATGCGGTTCCACATCATGAAGAACTCCCAGTGCGAGGCCGAGTACCAGCTCATGAAGACTTCCATACCGTAGCCGTAGGCCACGATCCCACCGGTGGCCAGCATCACCTTGCCCATGTTGTCGATGTGCCGGTCCGTCACCAGTCCTTCCAGGTGATAGAACTTGCGCAGCGGAATCGCCAGCGTCAGCACCATCGCAAAGCCGGAGTAGACCGCGCCTGCCACGAAGTAAGGTGGAAAGATCGTCGTGTGCCATCCGGGCAGAATCGCCACCGCGAAGTCGAAGCTAATGACCGTGTGCACTGAGAGCACCAGTGGCGTCGCCAGTCCGGCCAGCAACAGCGAAGCCGTTTCGTAGCGCATCCAGTGGCGGACGCTACCGCGCCAGCCCAGCGACAGCATCCCGTAAATGTACTGTCCGAACTTTGATTTCGCCCGGTCGCGCATCGTGCCGAAGTCCGGCACCAGACCGACATACCAGAAGACCACCGAGATCGTCGCGTAGGTTGAGACCGCGAAGACGTCCCACAGAAGCGGGGAGCGGAACTGCGGCCAGACATTCATCGTGTTCGGGTAAGGGAAGAGCCAGTAGGCCAGCCATGGGCGCCCTACGTGGATCAGCGGGAAGATGCCTGCGCAGACCACCGCGAAGATCGTCATGGCCTCGGCAAACCGGTTGATCGAGTTGCGCCAGCCCTGCTTGAAGAGCGGCAGAATCGCCGAGATCAGCGTCCCGGCGTGGCCGATGCCGATC
>JAJZIF010000102.1 GCA_021810735.1 Acidobacteriota bacterium | reverse complement strand
TCCGCGTGGCCGCAACCCCTGCCCATCGACCGCGGCGCAGACGGCCTCGCCCAGACTCTCAAAAAGCTCACCACCTGGGGCAGTGTCATGATGATCGTCGCCCACCCCGACGACGAGGACGGCGGCCTCCTCACTACACTCTCGCGCGGCGATGGAGCCACCACTGAGCTCTTCACCATCACCCGCGGCGAAGGCGGCCAGAACGCCATGTCCCCCGCCACCTACGACGCGCTCGGCCTCATCCGCACCAACGAGCTTCTCTCCGCCGATCGCTACTATGGCGCCGAACAGGTCTTCTCACCCTTCATCGACTATGGATTCTCCAAGACCATCACCGAAGCCCATCAAAAATGGGGCGATCACAACGTCCTCTGCAACGTCGTCCGCGCCGTCCGTATCTACCGCCCCATGATCCTCGTCTCTGTCTTCGTCGGCGGAATCACCGACGGACATGGCCATCACCAGGTCGCCGGAGAAATGAACCAGCGCGCATTCTCTGACGCTGGAAACTCCAACGTCTGCCGCAGTCAGATGGCCGCCGGACTCAAGCCCTGGTCGCCCTACAAGGTCTACGCCCGCGAGCCCTTCTATTCCATCGGGCCCAAGGGTATGTACGACTACGCCACGCACCACTGGGCACCCGTCCGTTTCTACAACTACGTCACCAAAAAATGGACCGATCACGTCCCCTCCGTCAGCATCAAAATCCAGGAAGGCCAGTGGGATCCGCTCCTCGGCCAGTCCTACATCCAGATCGCGCGCAAAGGCTGGGGCATGCACAAATCCCAGTTCGGCGGCGGATTCACCCAGTTCCCTGGACCATCCTCCGTCAGCTATCACCTCTACGCCTCACGTGTCCCCAAATCGGCGGAAACCTACCACGACGGCCTCGAAACCTCCTTCTTTGACGGCATCAACACATCGATCAACGGCATTGCCACCCTCGCCCACTCCGGCAACAAGGCCTTCCTCGTCGCCGCGCTCCGGCAAATCAGCGAGCACGTCAACCACGCCAACGCTGCCTACGAGCCCACGCATCCGGCCGCCATCGCGCCTGATCTAGCCGCCGGACTCCGCGAAACCCGCGCCCTCATCGCCGCCGTCCGCAACAGCGATCTCGCACCCCTCGACAAGACCAACATCACCCATGTCCTCCGCGTCAAAGCCGTGCAATTCAACACCGCCCTCGCGGAAGCCCTAGGCCTTCAGGTCCGCGTCTATCGCCAGACCGCACCCCAGCGCTCCAACCGCTTCTTCGGCAGCCTCGTTCCGCAAAACACACCCGAGTGGGTCACCCCCGACGAATCCCTCCAGGTTCGCGTCCACATCACCGCCGCCCACAACTGGTCCCCCAACGGTCCCCTTCAACTCGAGCGCGCATGGCTCACCAACCCCAACGGCGAACACTGGCCCGTCCACCAGATCTCCGCGCCCGCGGATCCATCCACCGGCACCAGCGCCACCGACGCTGTCTTTGAGACCACCGTCCCGGCAACCGCCATCTTCACCCGCCCCTACTTCACGCGGCCCAATGTCGAACAGGCTTACTACAACATTCAAGATCCCAAATGGCTCGGCCGCCCCTTCGCGCCTTATCCGCTCGCCGGCTGGGCCGAATTCACCTATGACGGCGTCCCCATCCGCATCGGCCAGATCGTACAAACAGCTCATCGCGAACACGGCATCGGTCAGGTCTCATGGCCACTCGTCGTCGTACCCAAACTCTCGATCAATCTCATGCGGCACGCCGGAGTCGTCCCCATCGGCTCCCACTCCTTCCCGCTCGTCGTCTCTGTACGCAATGACACGCAGGACATCAAATCCGCCACCCTCCACCTCAACCTGCCTACCGGCTGGACTTCCAACCCATCCAGTCAGCCGCTCACCCTCGTCGCAGGCGACTCACAGACTGTCACCTTCCATGTGGATCCCGACGACCTGACCACGCAGGACTACGACATCCAGGCTGTCGCCACCAGTGATGGCGCCAGGTATATAGAAGGATTCCAGCAGGTGGGCTACTCCGGCCTCCGCCCCTACTATCTCTACAAACCTGCCGCCTATCACGCCCGTGGCGTCGCCATCAAGGTCGTCCCCAATCTCAAAGTCGGCTACGTCATGGGCACGGGTGACCGCGTCCCTGAGGCGCTGTCCGAAATTGGCATTCATCCCACCCCCCTTACCGATTCCGACCTCGCCACTGGCGATCTCAGCCAGTACCACACCATCATCATCGGCATCCGTGCGTACTCTGACCGCCCCGCGCTTATGACCTACCGTCAGCGCCTGCTCGACTACGTTCACAACGGCGGCAACCTCATCGTGCAGTATCAGCGCACAAACTTCACTCCCGCCGCGCCTTACCACATCCACCTCGCCCGCAGCCCTGAGGAAGTCGTCGTCGAAACCCAGCCCGTCAAAATCCTCAAGCCGAATGACCCGCTCCTCAACTATCCCAACCACATTACCTCCGCCGACTTCAACGGCTGGGTCGAAGAGCGTGGCCATTCTTTCCTCACCACCTGGGACTCGCACTACACCGCTCCTACTGAGACGCACGACCCCGGCCAAGCCCCGCAGGATGGAGGTCTCGTTTATACCCGCTACGGCAACGGGACCTACACCTATGTCGCCTACGCGCTCTACCGCCAGGTCACGCAGGCCGTTCCTGGCGCCTTCCGTCTATTTGCAAACTTGATAGCAGCCAAATAAGTAGCCGTTTTCCCTACATACACAATTGCAATGCAGACCGGGCATTTTCCCAGCCCGGTTTTTTTGCCGTTCCCTTAACAAACCTTCCGCATCATTCATCAAACGTTCACATAGAATTCGCAGAGCATTTACATGTCTCTGGGAAGATGACAAAGGCTTCATGCAACCTGAATTTTAGGATTGCGGCAAAGCCGAGGCCAACCAAAATGGGAACGGAAAGTCTGTACGTCTGTTCACCCAAAGAGACCTTCAACCTTGAAAGAACGAGAGGCCCAATGAACAGGAATCTCAAAGCGCTTGCAGGCATCGTGCTTGCGTCTGCGGTCACCGTCGCTTATGCGCAGCCTGCCGGTGCTCCAGCACCATTGCAGAAGCATCATACGCGCAGGATAGAAAAGCAACGGCCTTCCATCGAGCAGCAGATTGAAGAGCTCCAGGAGCAGATGAATCAGCAGCGCGAGGAGATCAACTCCCTGCGCCAGCAGCTCGACGAGCGCAACGCCGAACTCAAGCAGGCTCAGGCCACCGCTGAGCAATCGCAAACCGCCGCTCAGCAGGCGCAGTCCGCCGCAGATCGGCAAAAGCAGCAACTCTCTGACCAGACTCAGGCCGTCACGGCCCTGCAGAGCGCAGTTGCTCAAATGAAGCAACAGAACCAGCAGGTCGTCACCACCGTCAAGCAGACCCAGGCAAAGATCAGTACGATGGTCGAGCACCCTGATGCCATCCATTATAAAGGCATCACCATCTCACCGGCCGGCAGCTTCCTGGCAGCCGAAACGGATTACCGCACGGCCGCCACCGGTGGTGGCTTGAACACAGCGTTTACCGGTATTCCGCTGGATCATTCCCCGGCTGCTCAGCTCAGCGAATTCAACGGCACAGGCCGTCAGTCGCGCATAGCGCTCAAGGCTACCGGCAAAGCTGGCGACATGCAGTTGACCGGCTACTACGAAATGGACTGGCTCGGCACTGGCATCACCTCCAACAACAATCAGTCCAACAGCTACGTCGTTCGCGTACGTCAGCTCTGGGGCCAGGCGGCCCTCGATAACGGCTGGACCTTTACCGGCGGCCAGATGTGGTCGCTCACCGCAGAAACCACGCAGGGACTCAACAACGGAACTGAAATTCTCCCCGCGACCATCGACCCCCAGTACGAAGCTGGCTATGTGTGGAACCGACAGTATGGCTTCCGCGTCACCAGGGACATCCACAACAAAGTCTGGTTTGGCGCTTCAGCCGAAAACGACCAGATGCTGCTTGCTGGTAATGATCTGCCCAAGAACGAGCTCGTCGGCTCGACCGGCAACGGCGGCGGATTGTATAACCCGACCGCCAACTACTCCTTCAACCTTGCTCCCGAAATCGTAGCCAAAATGGCCGTCCAACCCGGATGGGGCCACTGGGAACTCTTTGGCGTGGCGCGCTTCTTCCAGGATCGCGTCTATCCCACAGGACAGTCACCCTACAACGACTCGACGGTCGGCGGCGGCATCGGCGGTAGCGTCCGTGGTCCAGTTTTCACCAAGAAGATCTCCGTCGCCATCAAAGGACTCTATGGCGACGGCACGGGCCGCATGGGCTCCTCGACGATTGCCGATGCAACCCTGCGCCCCGACGGACAGCTTGCCCTGCTGCACACCTTTTCGGCCCTCAGCGATGTGACGATCAATCCCAATAAGCGTCTGTCGCTATACTTCGACTACGGCGGCGACTACGCAGGCCGCCGTTACTTCGGCACCAGTGGCGAGGGCTACGGCTCACCTTACACTGACATGTCTGGTTGCAATACGGAATCGGTCCCGGCTGGCCCCTATGCCAGTGGCCCTCCGGCCGCCCCAGCCCACTGCGGTGGCAACACAAAAGACGTGCAGGAGTTTACGGCCGGCGATTGGTACAACTTCTACAACGGCCCGAAGGGCATGCTTCGCTTCGGCCTGCAGTATAGCCGGATCGAACGCAACCTGTGGTCTGGCATCGGCGGTCCGAACAACCCAGATGGTGGCGCCCGGGGCATCGACAACATGTTCTTTACCTCATTCCGCTATTACCTCCCCTAGCCGGATCGAGCACTTCAAGCAACAACAAAGGGCATCCGTGCGGATGCCCTTTGTATTTCCCAGACACGCCTGCCTATCGCTTGCGCGCCCCTGCAATCAATATCCCGCCGCCAACCACAATGCACGCCACACCCAGAACCGGCGGCAGCGGAATCGTCTTCTTCTCCTTATGCGTCGCCTGGATCGGACCCACCTTCATAATCTGCTTCTTGTGCGAGTAAGTGATCCCGCCAAACGCCAGCGTCAAAATTCCCGCCACAATCAGTACCACCCCAATCCATCCCACAGGTTTCATGCTTTCTTCTCCACTTGGATTGCAATCCCCTATTCAACACCTCTAAGTGGATGAAGTTTTTTCCATCCGGGATGGATACGCGCTCCGCATTTGCATAAATCTTCCGCGCAACCACGCGCTCCCTCCATGCACAACCGAAGCCCGCGATTAAGAAACAATAACGGTTACATAATCACTACAGCCCCTTGTAACTGCCCCCATCCACCAGCACCGTCTGCCCCGTAATGCTCGCCGCCGGCTCGGATGCAAGCCACACAATCGCCGCCGCCACTTCTTCGGGCTTCGCCATCCGCCCCACCGGAATCTCACGCTCCAGGTCCGCCCGCGCCTGCTCCACGCTCACGCCCCGCGCCTGCGCCCGAAGCTCCAGCAACTTCTTCGCGCGCTCCGTCTCCGTAAATCCCGGCCCAACGTTGTTCACCGTGATCCCGTCCTTACCAAACTGGCCCGCCAGCGAACGTACTAACCCCATGATCCCCGCACGAATCGTATTCGACAGCACCAGTTCCGGCACCGGCTGCTTCACCGTGTACGAGGTCAGTGTCACAATCCGTCCCCACTTCCGCTCCACCATTCCAGGCAGCACCGCCTGAGCAAAGCAGATCGCACTGCGCAGGTTCAGTTGCCACGTACGTTCCCACTCCTCCATCGTCGTCTCTAAAAACGGCTTCGCCGGTGGCCCTCCTGCGTTTGGCACGCACACATCCACGCGTCCCAGCTCCACTTCTGTATGTTTCACGAACTCGACAATCGCCTTGGGATCGGCAACATCGACGGCCTCCACATAAGTCTTCACGCCGTACTGCTCGCGTGCCTGCGTCTCAACCTCCCTCAGCGCTGCTTCATTCCGTGCGCACATCGACACATGCGCACCCTCGGCTGCAAATGCCAGCGCCGTTGCCCTGCCAATGCCCTGGCTCGCACCGGCCACTATCGCCACATGATCTTTCAGCCCCAATTCCATCGCTTCTGCCTCACACTGAATGACTTGTTCTTACAAAATATCGCGTTCATGGCCCTCCCTGCGCCCTCCACTTGCCCCACCCGCCCTGCTTCGTGCACTCTGCAAAGGTCAAGATATCCTTCTCAAGGAGCACTCCCATGGCAAACGAATCTTCCGCAAGCCATCCAGTCACCGATTTGCAGTACTCAGGCTTTGACCGCATCCCCGTCGAGCAGCTCAATCCGCTCATCGACCGCCAGTTCGTCCACGGCGCTCAGGGGATGCTCGCCCGTCTGGTACTGCGCAAGGGCGCCATCGTGCCCCGTCACAGCCATCACAACGAACAGATAACCTACATCCTCGCTGGCGCGCTGCGCTTCACCTTTGACGATGGCCGCGTCATCACCGTTGCCGCCGGCGAAACACTTGTCATTCCACCCCATATGCCTCACGCGGCCGAAGCTATCGAAGAGACCATCGACCTGGACGTCTTCACACCGCCACGCGAGGACTGGATCAACGGCTCCGATGCGTATCTGAGAAAGTAGCCCACAAAAATTAGGCCGGGCGCAGGTTTTCCTGCCCCGGCATTCCGGTTCCATCAGTTTCTATAAATTATTTTCGGTGGGTCTCAGCGCCCACTCGATCCAAAGCCGCCGGCTCCGCGCTTTGTCTCCGACAGTTCTTCCACCACCACCATCTCAAGCTCCGTACGTGCAGGGAACGGAGACATTTGCGCAATGCGGTCACCACGATGAATCATCACACTTGCATCGCTGGCTTCCAGGCGTACGTCCGTGATTCCGCCATCCGGCCCGCGCTCCACCGCTAGGGAATACTGCGGCTGATTCACATTGATCAGGCACACCAGGATTTCTCCCCGGTAGCCCGCGTCAATCCGCCCGCCCGCGTAGGTGATCCCCCTGGCAGCCATGGAGGAACGGTCGCCAAGCACGAACCCGCAACCTGGTGGCCCCTCCACCGCAATCCCCGTTCGTACCTTCACAGGAACCCCGGGCGGCAGCGACGTGTCTTCTATCGCATATAGGTCGAAGCCCAGATCGCTTCCGGCGTGCTCCACCGTAGGAACCTGGGCATCGGGATGTAAAAGCTTGACCTTAATCATCCGCCAGTGGAACTACTTCTTGGCGGCCTGAGCTGCTGCGGCCTTCTGCTTCGCCCAGCGGCGCTTCTGTGCGGCAGCAATGCGGGCGCGCGCTTCGGGGCTCAGATTACGCTTCTTTGTCCCCGTCGCAGTCTTGCGGGCGAGCGCTCCGCTCAGTCGTCCCGAGCTTGAGTTTTGCAGTAGGTCTCGGACTTTTTCAAGTCGGCTGATTTCTTCGTCAATTGCAGCGATGATGTCTTCGCGTGTCATTTATCGTTTTTTCCTTAATGCTTTCTGGTTAGTACTTAACGTAAGGGGAACAGAACACAACTGCCCACTAAATTAGTCTATTCCCCGGCTTTAGTCACGAAAATACTTACAAACCCCTAACTGAACCGGTTCTGCCAGGCCTTCTTTTCACCAGATCTTCGCTTCGCCTTAGCCCAGCGTTCGATCAAAACTCAACACACCTGTCGCACCATCGAGCCGTGCTCACTCCTGATTGTGCATCGACTTCCGCGGCAATGGCGACTCCCGCAGCCATCGTTCCTGCCCCGGAAAGTTGCCGGTGATGGCTGACTCTCTCCAGATCCTCTTTGCCTCTGACCCTTCCGCGCAGGTACTCGGCAGATATAAATCCCGCATGGCAATTACAGATGCAGACCGCAATGCTGCGTGTCGCCTGAGATTTAACGTTTTCAATGCAGAATTAGGCGAAGGGCTCATCGAATCATACATACTGGCCGCGATTTCGATAGATTCGACCCGGTTCGCCGGCATCTCCTGGTGGAAGATGCCCAACTCGGAGTCATTGTCGGTATCTATCCCATGCAATCTGGCCCGTCCGCCACCGAAACTTTGGTTACTACAGCAGGCAGGAGTTTGACCTTACTCATTACGAAGCCGTCTGCAAATTCTGGAACTTGGCCGCGCCTGCATTCATAAAAACCACAGCACGAGTGAGGTACTTACCCCTCTCTGGCATTGCATTACCCAATATCGCCGCTTGAATGGACTACGCTACCTCATCGGCTGCTCCTCACTAGCCATAGGACCCCGCGAAGGTTGGGTCCTCTCGTCAAATGCAGGCCTCCACGACAGCGCCGGAATTCCGCACCGCAATCCCCCCTACCCACCGTCTGCCAATGGCCAAAGCCCATGCCTATCTCCAAATCAAAATATCCAGGCTACTTAGAACCTGCATCGGAACAGGAGCTCGCATCTACAGCGCCCTGCTCGATCTCCTTCCGCCTGACAGCAAACCCGCCCTGCCCAGCCATCCCTCATCTGTGCTACACATGCTGCATGGATACCGCAATCCGTCCCCGCCTGAGTGAAATCTCCCGCCTCATTGTGCAATCAGAAATCCGCTCCATGTCCGTCGAGTGCGACCGCGTCCGGGGTGTCAATCTCGCTCAGGGCGTCTGCGACACCGAGGTTCCCGGGCCCGTCCTCGAACGCGCCGCCTCAGCCATTCACGAAGGCTACAACACATACACCCGTCTCGACGGTATCGTTACGCTGCGCGAGGCCATCGCAGCCAAGGCCCGCCACTACAACGGCATCTACGTTGACCCCGAAAGAGAAATCCTCGTCACCTCAGGCGCCACCGGAGCGTTTTACGCAGCCTGCCTCGCGCTCTTCAATCCCGGGGAGGAGGTCTTGCTCTTTGAGCCGCTCTACGGCTACCACGTCAGCACCCTCAAAGCGCAGCGCCTTCAACCCGTCATCGTCCCGCTCGCAGAACCTAATTGGGCCATCGACTTCGAAGTTCTGAGCAGCGCCATCACCGCCAAGACCCGTGCCATCGTCATCAACACACCCTCCAACCCATGTGGCAAAGTCTTTTCCCGCGCCGAGCTTGAACACCTCGCAGCCATCGTCCTCGAACACGATCTTCTCGTCATCACCGACGAAATCTACGAGTACTTCCTATACGACGGCGCTGAGCACATCAGTTTTGCCACGCTTCCCGGCATGGCTGAGCGCACTATCACCATCTCCGGCTTCTCAAAAACCTTCTCCATCACCGGTTGGCGCATCGGCTATCTCATCGCGAACCCCAGCTTCATCGCCCCAATCGGCTACTTTCACGACCTCACCTATGTATGCGCGCCATCACCTTTCCAACATGGCGCGGCAGCTGGCCTCATCGCCCTGCCCGACGAATATTACCTCCAACTCGCCTCCGACTATCAGGGCAAACGCGACATGCTTTGCGCCGCACTCTCCGATGCCGCCCTCACTCCCTGCACTCCTGCCGGCGCCTACTACGTTCTCGCCGACTCCAGTTCCATCCCAGGCGAGACTGCCGCTCTCAAGGCTCGCAAACTCCTCGCCGATACAGGCGTCGCCGCCGTCGCCGGTACCGCATTCCTCACTGGCAACCGTGGAGACAACATTCTCCGTTTCTGTTTTGCTAAGCGCGCGGAAGACCTCGAGCGCGCCTGCGAGCAGCTCCGCAATCGCCCACGGGAATCCAAATAACAAGGGCGGCATCCCCAATGGACGCCGCCTTATCCTG
>JAJZIF010000101.1 GCA_021810735.1 Acidobacteriota bacterium | reverse complement strand
TTGGTCGGCACCCTCTACTATCAGCGCTGGAAGCTTTTTTTCGACAGCCTCGATACTGCAACGAAGACGAAAACCGAACCGAAATCAATCGACTGGTTTGCGGTAGAGGACGCATGGAACCGTCAGCCAGATCGATTCCAGCTAACTCCCCGCGGAGATGCGTATTCGCAAGCCTTGGCGATCTACAAAGAATTGAGATCCGAGCCAGTCGATTGGAGCAAGGTGAATTATATTCACTGACCCAGTTGCGGCAGAGCTCGATGAGAATCCAGGGTTCGTTCCCATAGCGCCGTTCGCAATTCATGGGAACCATGTGTCTATCCGTTGCGGAGTAGTCGTGCTGAAAACTGGTGCGATCTATCCCCTGTGGTCTCGAAGACCGCCTCCACGACTGCGTCTCAAGCCCTGAAGCAACTCGCGCCGGCAGCAAAATCGTGGCTTCCGCGCTGGGCTGGCGGATGTTGAAAAAGTTTCGCATGTGTATGACTTCTAGGGGGCTATAATCATCGGTGGCAAAATGCAGGCGGATACTGGGCCGCCTGCGTATCCATAGGTATGCAACCATTCGGTAGCTCTGTGCCCGGTACTCAGCTACTGCTATCCTGCGGCCGACGAAGATAGGCCTCTTCGCCCGTGGAACAACTAGAACAGGCAGTAATTGGAGGATCTCGATGAGCACGTTGCTCAAACATTCTGCGGTAAGTGCAATGGCCGTTGCAGTGCTGCTTCTTGCGGGCTGCTCGCAATCCACCACCCAGCCCTCAGCCACCAATCAGGCGGCGTCGGCAGCCAAGCCCGCGGGACCTCCGCAACTCGTGCCTGCCAAGACGGCGTTTTGGCCGATGTATACGTCCGCCCACAACTGGGCTCCGGATGTTATAACGCTACAGGTCACAGCGAAGGAAGTCCCCGGATTTAAGAACGAAGCCGGAAAAGCGGCAATGTGGCAGGTTGCGTTTGCTTCGCCCAGCCTGCGTGAGTATCGAATTTACTCGTACTCCATCGCAGCGGTGCCGCCGGACATTTTCAAGGGCGTGGATGCAGGGCTGGCATTGCCTTGGGGAGGTATAACGCGCAACGCGATGCCGGTCGACCTTTCTCTGTTCAACACCGATTCGGATGCCGCATACCAAGCAGCGGCAGCGGATGCCGCGGATTGGCTGAAGAAAAATCCAGACAAGAGTCTAGCCTTGTTTCAACTTGGGGACACATACAAGTTTTCGGGGCCCGTCTGGTATCTGTTGTGGGGAAATGAGAAGTCCGGCTATGCCGCCTTCGTGGATGCCGCCAGTGGAAAGGTTCTGAAGCACAAATAGTGAGTTACGGGTGCCACCCTCACTGGGCGCTTCCATGGAAGTACTGTCTCATACCGCCTCCCACAGCGGCAACTGGGTCGATTGACTCACGACCTCTGTGGGAAGCGACATCGAGAGCACGGCAGCCACTACTCGCTATGGCGCATGACCGGCGTCAATGATATCGATGGCTGCCCGAGGATGGGTTATTCAGCATTCGCAGCGGAATCGTGCTCCTGCAGATCGATCAGTCCCAGCAGCGCTCCCCAGTGGTAGAAGCGGTCACTGTTTGTCACGTCATCGCCGCTGCCGGTGATGGCGTTGTAGTTTTCATGCACGTGACCGTTCGCCTGCCAATCTTTCAAGAACAAATCCAGTGACTTCTGCGCTAACTCGACTCTGGCACGGTCGATGTCCGGTTCATGGTAGTTTTGCAGGCCCAGATAAACCAGGTAATTCATCGGTCCCCAAATGCGGCCGCGCCAGTAGTTCTGATCTTTGAACACCGGATCATCTCTGGCGATTGAGGGGATCACCCACTCGCCCCAGAATTCCTTCGGATTCAGGAGATGTTCGTCGACCATGCGCCGGGCCTGCTCCGGCGTAGCTGCCCGCGCCAGCATGGGATAGAAATTGGTCGGTGAAAGCCGATAGCTGAACTGCCCCGTGCGCAGATCCTTGTTAAGAAAAATTCCCACTTTTTCACTCCACAAGGTCGCCAGAGAAGCGCGATATTTTCGAGCCCGCTTGTGCAGTTCCTCAGCCTCCGCAGTCCTGCCCAGAATTTCGGCGATCTTCGCCAAGGCGTCGCAGTCGGCAATGTACATTCCCATCAGCCCGACATCGGCGAAGGCCAGTTGATGTGTCGTTCCGTCGTAGCTTGCGCCGTCATACATCGGGCTGTTATCGAGGCCCGATTCGAGGATGGCGCCGGCACGGGTTCCGACAGACCTGTCGTCGAGATTCACCGGCTGATTCTCGCCGTCGCTACCCCACACCAGGTAACCTTGGCGGTCGCGATGTTCCGCCCACCACCGGTTCCACGTGAGCAAAGGCGCAAAGGTGTCTTCGAGTAGCCAGCGATCATGAAACTTCCGGTAGAGTCCCAGCACTGTGATCGCTCCGACGGGTGGCTCCGAGCGGTCCGCGCTCTTCCAGCCCTGACTACGCGCATAGTTCGGAACGAAGCCCTGGCGCGTCGCCTCGCGGCAGATTTCGATCGCATTCGCGTACGCCAGATCTCGGTCCCCAGTCGCGGCTAGAGTTGCGGCGAAAAACGTGTCCCAGTCGAACAGAACATAGCCGCCCCATCTGACGCTCCAAATGCGGCTCACAGGTGAAATCACCCGCCGGCCTTGTGGCTCGTAGATCGTATCCCATCCGATTACGGTCTGGATCGCATCTGCCACCGGTGCTCGACTTCCAAAGGCTGACACCGATCGGCGATAGGCCAGTCGCTCGCGCTTCAATGCACTTTGAATCTCCGCCACGGTCCGTGGCTTGCCTGTGCTCAGTCCGACCGGTGAGTTCAGGTCCGCGGAAAAGTAAGCGCCAGAAATGGGCAAGTTCACGTCAGATGTATCGATCCCGGACAAAAATATGGAGATGGTCCGATCTGGAAGTTGCGCTTCCATCCGGTCAGTTTTCTTCACGACAGTACCGGGCCGATTCCAGAGCGTCCCGGCGGAAAAGACGATTTCCGCTGGAAGATGGGAGTCTGTCGTCGACGGAAGCGGGGTCGCGAGCAATACGAGGTCATTTCCATCATGCGCGCTCTGGATGCGGATGGCGTGGCCATGCCATAGCAACTTCAGATCGGTATAGCTGCCGTCATAGGCGTGGGGGCCGGGAATAACTCGCTCGTCATCCTTGCCCTGACGTCCGATCAATGCAGTTGGAAGAAATCTGTCCGAACCCTCCGTTCCCTGATGCTTGATTCCCACTCGGACCGCCAGGCCTTCAGGCAGCAGGACCTGAGTGATGGCGCTGTGCGTGTCCCACGTGTTCCAACCGCGCGCCAGTCGCTGCTGCACTACTGCGTATTGCGGCGAACGCTGTGAAGCCGCCGGAGCCTGGGCGAAGTCGATAGCACACTGTGCAACCAACAGAATCAGCGGAAGGAAGCATGCACTTCCAGGATGCTCGCGGAGGATTTTCATGGTATCTCCCGTATCTAGGGTTGTCGTGAAGCGTACATGGTCGAGGTGCCGGCAGGAAACAAAACTTTTGCACGAACCAGCGAATTATACGAAATACGGTCGCTGTGATCGCCGCGCCCCAAACTGGATCGAATTCTCCTGCGTCGACAGAGCGAATGCAGAATGTCTTGCGATAGCAGGACAACGTAGCGACGACTGATGGCGCCCTGCCGGACAGGTTCACCCACCGTGTCCACAGGTTGGAGATATGCGACGATATCCGCGACTAAGAGTGCACGGTAATCCTACGCGTCGTCGCGCAAGCACCCGTATTTGCAGCGATTTTAGCGCCTTTCAGTCTATGGGGGCGGCAGCACCGTGGTGCAACGCGCGGCGCAGTTTCTGGGCCGACCTTGACACATTGTCTTGGTCTTATATGATTAGCGAGGCGCAGTTACGGTTTGTTTGTCCGCCTTGTATTGTTGACGGATCGTTGATTGCAGTTCCGAGATCGTTCGAGGAGTTTACCCCATGATTCATCCATTGCCTAAGGTGCAAGCCCAGCGTTTGCTCCGCAGAAATTTTGCTGTCGTCGTGGCCCTTTTTTTCGCCCTTCTCTGTATTTCTACCTCCGCAAAAGCGCAGCAAAACGATAGGGCCAGGGCAGCCAATAACTTTGCCCCCCAGCAAACCGCGGATGCCTTGAAGGCTTTGTCGTCCCAGTCTCAGGCAGTGGTTGCAGGGCTTTCGAAACTGAATTCGATTCCTATCGAAAATTGGCGACTTCATATTGGGGATGTAGACCACGGGGGATCGGTAAGCCTCGATGACTCTTCCTGGCAAGTAATCCACGCGCCGTACCACGTGAACACTACCGATGCAGTGTGGCTGCGGACTTGGGTCGAGGTTCCAAAGACTCTGGATGGATATGACCTGACGGGTTCCCGGATATGGATCAGTTCCTTCCGGAGCGACGCTGTGACGTTGTTCTTCAACGGTGAGCGCGTTGCCAACGGCGACGATCTCGAGCCAATTGCTCTTTTCAGTTCCGCCAAGCCCGGCGATAAGATGCTGGTCGCAGTTCGAATCGGGGGTTCTTCCAGAGGGTCAACGTTCATTCGGCCCATTCAGACTCACGTTGAATTCCCGGCGAACCGCCCAAACCCGGAGGACATGTATACGGAGTTTGTCTCCGCGGCCCTGCTCATCCCCGATCTTGCAAAAGACGTGCCGACGGAGAAAGCGCAACTGGAAAAGGCCATCGGCGACGTCGATATGGCTGCGCTGCAGAACAGCGATCAGCAGAAGTTCGATGACTCATTGCGCCAGTCGCAACAAGACATGGAGCCGCTCAAACCGACTTTGCAGGAAGCCACATTCCACCTGACCGGAAATTCACACATCGATGCGGCGTGGCTATGGCCCAGGACAGAGACGGTTGACGTGGTGAGGCGCACCTTCAGCACGGCGCTTCAGTTGATGGATGAATATCCCAACTACACCTATACGCAGTCTGCTGCGCAATATAACGAGTGGATGGCGGAAAAATATCCTGAGATGAATGCGGAGATCAAGAAGCGCATCCAGGAAGGCCGCTGGGAGCTCGTGGGCGGTATGTGGGTGGAACCGGACCTGAATATGCCGAGCGGCGAATCGCAGGTGCGGCAGTTATTGATCGGGCAGCGGGAATTTCAACAGTTATACGGCGTCACCACGCGCATCGGCTGGAATCCAGACTCGTTTGGTTATAACTGGCAACTTCCGCAGATTTATAAGAAGTCCGGCATCGATTATTTTGTGACGCAAAAGCTTGCGGCCAACGAAACCAACCCGCTGCCCTTCAAGCTGTTCTGGTGGGAATCTCCGGACGGAAGTAAGGTGCTCGCCTACTTTCCGCACAGCTATGGAAATAACGACCTCAGCCCCATACGGTTGACCAATGACCTTGTGAAGGCCAGAACATATTCGCCGGGCATTCTCGAGATCATGGATTTGTATGGAATAGGCGATCACGGAGGCGGGCCAACCCGCGCGGTTCTGGATGAGGGCGAGCACTGGATGCAACCGGGGAACGTCATCCCTACAATGAAATTCGGCACGGCCCAAAGCTACTTCACCAGCGTTGAGGCGAAGGTTGCTCCCGACTCTCCTACATGGAACTATCAGGCAATGGCCCATGGCGCTGGAGCTTTGCCTGCTCCGCCGGCGGGTGAAATATCCATTCCTACATGGAACGATGAGTTGTACTTTGAGCACCACCGTGGCACCTATACCACGCAGGCTAACCAAAAGCGAAACATACGCGAGAGCGAAGAGTGGCTGCTGAACTCAGAAAAGTATTCTTCCATTGCATGGCTGGATGGCCATTCCTATCCCGCAACCGAGTTGAACGAAGCATGGAAGAAAGTTCTATTCAACGAATTTCATGACCTGGCTGCTGGATCGGGTATTGGCGTCATCTATAAAGATGCGCAGCGCGACTTCGATCAAGTGCACTGGGCGACCAATGAAGTCTCCTCAAAAGCCCTGGGAACTATTGAGGCGCGCATCGATACTCGTGCTGCTGGAGCTGTACCGGTGGTGGTTGTGAACCCGCTCGGATGGGAACGCTCAGGGCTGGTTAAGATCGATCTGCAAATGCCGGCGGCAACTCCCAATGGAGTTTCCGTTCTGGATGTAAAAGATCGCGTATTGCCGTCTGAAGTGTTGTCGAGCGATCCCCAGACGAACACCTACCACTTGTTAGTGGAAGCGAGCGATGTTCCCTCGCTTGGATATGAGGTGTTACATGTGGTCCCGGGGAAACGTCCGTTCGCCAGCGACCTCAAAGTAAGTGGGATGACTCTGGAAAATGCGGCGCTCAAAGTAACTGTGGATCCTAGCACTGGTTGCATCACCAGTCTCTATAACAAGAAGGATAACTTCGAGTCGCTGGCGCCGGGTGCTTGTGGCAACCAGTTACAGACATTCAAGGACACTCCAATCGCCGACGATGCATGGAACATTGATCCAGGAACCTTGGATCACATGACTCCTATCACGGAGGTCGACTCCGTAAAGCTGGTGGAACAGAGCCCCTTCCGCGCTGTGATCCGCGTATCGCGGCACTGGCAGAGCTCGAAGTTCGTTCAGGATATCCAGCTGTACGCAAATTCCGACCAGGTCAATATCGTGAATGATATTGATTGGCATGAGACGCACGTTCTGCTCAAGTCAGCTTTCCCACTGTCGGTGACTAGCAAGATGGCCACCTATGAGATTCCTTTTGGAACGATCGAGCGGCCGACGACGCGGGATAACAGCTGGGATGAGGCGAAGTTTGAAGTCTCCGCACTGCGCTGGGCCGACTTAGGCAATGGAACCAATGGCGTCTCGATCATTAACAACTCGAAGTACGGGTACGATTGCAAAGACAACGTGCTGCGGCTTACCTTCCTGCGCTCACCCGTATCTCCCGATCCCAACGCCGACCGCGGCCACAACCACTTCACATTTGCTCTCTATCCGCATGCCGGCGATTGGAAGACAGCACTGACCGTCCGCCATGGCTATGACTATAACTATAAGCTCAAAGCAATGCAGGTGGAAGCGCACTCCGGGACACTTCCGTTGGAGCATTCCTTCATCATGGTGGACGATAGCAACGTAGTTCTCAGCGCGGTGAAAAAGGCTGAGGATTCCAACGGACTCATCCTCCACTTCTATGACTGGGCGGGCAAGGACAGCGATGTCAAAATCCATGTTCCGTCGGGAGCTACGTCTGCAACCATGACGAATTTAATGGAGAAGCCTGAAGGATCGCCGCTGTCGATCACCGGCTCGGACGAGATTACCGTGCCAATTCATCCCTACGACATCATGTCCGTTCGGATCGATTATCCGCACGGTCAGAAGTAGTCGTTATCGCGAGAACGATCGGGAGCCGATCTTTTTGAATGGGCTTCAATTGGGGGAGCTTTTGATGCTGGCGACCGAATCCATTCGATGGAAAGGGCGCGATGCCACGCGACTGGCCAATGGTCTGGTCGAGATGACCGCTCTGACGCAGGGCGGCCATCTCGCCGAGTTCCGCTTCTCCAATCAAAATGGGGCGTCGTCTGAGAACGTGCTTTGGGAATCACCATGGATGGCTCCTGGGCGCGCTGGAAGTCGGCTGGACGAGCAATTGGAGACGGGAGGCTTTACGGGCCATGCTCTGTGCCTCGATTATTTCGGATCTCCCTCCCCGGAAGAAGCCGCGGCAGGTCTTCCCATTCATGGCGAGGCAGGTGCAGGGCGTTGGACCGTGCATGAATTGGCCGAGGCGGAAAGTGCCGCATGTCGATGGACCGTGCACTTGCCCGTCGCGCAACTTGACTTCGAACGGATCATCCGTCTGCCGAATCGGCAGAGTGTCGTGTACGTGGAAGAAACTGTCCACAACGAACGCGACGTCGATCACATCTGCCAATGGGTGGAGCATGCGACCTTCTCTCCTCCATTTTTGACTCACGCCGACAGCACGTTGGCCGTATCGGCCACTCTCGGAATAACCTCGCCGACGGAGTATGAAGGCGGTTCGCTGCTCGCGACCAATCGGGAATTTTCATGGCCCTTTGCGCCGCGCCATGGCGCCGATGGAGCGACCGTGGATCTGAGGCGGCCTTTCTTGGTCGAAGGTTTTGGCTTTGGGGCCGCAGTCGAGCTTGATCCGCGGCGCAAGGTGGAATTCCTGCTGGCGATGAACTGGAAGCTACGCCTGGGCGTGGGATATTGTTTTCGCCGCGAGGACTTTCCATGGATGGCAATCTGGGAGGAGAACTGTGCGCGGTCGGGCCGGCCATGGAATGGCAACACTCAAGCCCGCGGAATGGAATTTGGTACCACGCCGTTCTCTGTTCGAGGTGAAGAGGCGCGTCGCAGAGGAAACATCTTTGGTACCCCGACCTGGTGTGTCATTCCTGCACACGGACAAAAAGCGGCGCGGTATTTGATTTTTCTGTTTGCGATTCCGGATGGAATACACTCCATCGAAAACGTCGAAACAGAAGATGACGCTATCGTCCTCCATGGTGAGCGTTCCAAGTCTTCCTTTTCCATTCACGCCTTGGGATGTAGAGATTTTCTCTTACCCAATCCTGGCCGTCTCGTTCCCCGGTAAAGCCTCCTATGAATGAAACGAAAGTTCCACACAACGCAAAGAAGACCTGGATTGGCGTCGACGTCGGTGGCACCAAGACCGCCATTGTGCTTTGCTCTGAGCCACCCATCATCCTGGAGCGAGTTGCATTTCCGACATTGCCGGAACAGGGCCCGCAACGCGCTCTGGACATGATTCAGAAGACCATTCACCAAGTCATCCAGAAGCACGGTCTCGCGCCGGCCGACATTGCCGCCATTGGCGTCAGCTGCGGAGGTCCATTGGATCGCGTTGCCGGAGTCATCCAATCGCCTCCTAATTTGCCCAACTGGGACAATGTTCCCATCGTCTCGACACTGCAGCGCGAATTCGGCATCGATTGCAGGCTGGAAAACGATGCCAACGCAGGCGCGGTCGCCGAACATCGCTTCGGCGCGGGGCAGGGCACCCAGCACATGATCTTCCTGACCATGGGAACCGGCTTCGGCGCAGGCATCATCGCCGATGGACGCTTGTACCACGGAGTCTCGGACACAGCCGGCGAAATCGGACATGTCCGTCTCACCAGTTCCGGGCCGATCGGGTACAACAAGGCGGGATCGGTGGAAGGTTGGGCCAGCGGAGGCGGGATGGCGCAGACCGCTGTCCTGCAAGTCAACGCTGCGATCGAAAATGGTGAAGTGACCTCGCTCGCTGCTCAACTGATCGCCAACAAAACCCTCACCGCCAAGGATGTTGCCGATGCCGCGCGGCAAGGCGATGCAGTGGCAAAACGAATTGTCCACAGCACGGCGGAACGTCTCGGAGAGGCTCTGGCGATTCTTGTCGACTTGCTGAATCCAGAGCTGATTGTCATCGGCGGACTCGCCATGCGCTTCGGAGACAGCCTTCTCGCGCCGGCGCGAATCGTCATGCAGAGAGAGGCGCTTGACGTTCCCGCCAAGGCATGTAAGATCGTGCCTGCCGCTTTAGGAGAACAAATCGGCGACATCGCCGCCATCTGCGTGGCCATGGGCTTTTAGATCAATCGCAATGCCTAGTATCATGACCGCATGTAAAGGTAACCAATGTAGGTACTTGTTGTGTGCCATGTTTGGCCGTATAGCTGA
>JAJZIF010000100.1 GCA_021810735.1 Acidobacteriota bacterium | reverse complement strand
CAGCAAGTCTCCGCTGAATTTTTCCCAGGACCAGCCGGACCTTTCCAGCGGCATGCATTGCAATCTGTTCAACAACGCCTGGGGAACGAATTACATCATGTGGTACGGCGAAGATATGCGCTTCCGCTTTCTCTTGCGCGCCTGATGTCGACGGTTTCATGCGCGTGCGCCGATGGTATGCTCACGAAACGGCGCGGAACAGAGAACGGTGGCAAAATAATGCAAGCTCTTTGCTAAATTAACTCATGCCCATAAATGCCGATAAACCGCACCTATGGAAGGCGGATACCCGCGCATCGGTGGACCAGTTCAATCAATGGTTCATGAGGTTTGCGCCGAAGGCATACCGCGACACTAGGAAAACGACCATCGCGAATGTCGAGCAGGGTCTCGCGCTTACAAGCGATCTGACCAAGGTCACACCAAAGGCAATTAGAAATCATCCCGGTATTCTTCCGATGTTGCGTATGTCCACTTGCCCACCGCTGGCGCGTGACAGACTGATTGGCCTCGCGGAATCTACCAAGAATTTTGTGGGACTGCTTGAACAGGGCAAGATTCCGTCGCAGCTTTCGCCGCAGCTACTCGAAGAACACTTGGCCAAAATTACGCGCATCTTATCGAAGATGCTTGACGTTGATATCTTCCCATGGTTGGTGGGGCGTCGCAACCCTATCGATGAAGAGCGGTATCGCTCTTCGACCATCGTTGCGGATCGTCTATGCGGCGCATTGGCTGATCCGATTGTGAGAAATGCACAGGAGAAGCGCCACAACTCAATCTCATCCAGCAACATCTCAAAGACAAAGGCTACAAGCTGAAGGCACATTCCTCGTCCACTCCGCTGACACAGATGGAACCTGGAACGTTTGCATTTCGCCTCAACGTGCTTGTAAAGCCTGCCAAGGCGAATGCCACTCTCGTCAGAATCCCCGTCGACGTCGTGATCCAGCCGTTACATGCCACTCTGCCACACCTTCCCCTGCTCATCGAAGCGAAGTCGGCCGGCGACTTCACCAACGTAAACAAGCGCCGGAAAGAGGAAGCAACCAAGATCAATCAACTCAAGGCCACGTTCGGCGACCAGGTTGTTTTTGTACTTTTCCTATGCGGGTATTTCGATGCAGCTTATCTCGGGTACGAGGCGGCTGAAGGCATAGACTGGGTATGGGAACACCGAATCGAGGACATGGACGAGCTCGGAATTTGAGGGTATTTATGGAGACCGCTGAACCATATAGTGTTGAAGGGCACCGCCAACATGAACAAGTGCGTCTCGACGGACTCAAGACTGCATCGGAGAGGAACAAGTCCGGCCAATTCGCAACGCCGCCGCCGCTCGCATTAAGCCTTTTGCGCTATGCGAGCAAATTGTTTGGCGATCGCCCGTCCGCTTTCTAGATCCCGCTATTGGTACTGGATCGTTTTACTCAGCCTTGTCTGAAACCTTCCCGCCTGAGAACATTTACTCAGCGAACGGCATCGAGCTCGACCCACTATTTGCGAACGCGGCGATTGATTTATGGGCAAAGCACGGACTCCATATTCTCGAAGGAGACTTTACACGACAACCATTGCCTGATCGCCGTTTTAACCTCGTGGTTGCCAATCCCCCGTATGTCCGACACCACCACTTGCCTGGAAACGAGAAGGAGCGTCTCGGGGCGAGGTTGCTTCAGTCCTTGCACCTCGAAATCAGCGGTCTTGCCGGCCTCTATTGTTACTTCATGCTTCTCTGTCACGAATGGATGGAAGAGTATGGACTCGCGATCTGGCTGATCCCTTCGGAATTTATGGACGTAAATTACGGGGTTACAGTGCGCCAGTATCTGACCGATCACGTGACGCTCCTACACATACATCGCTTTTATCCTGCCGATGCGCAGTTCACGGATGCGTTGGTGTCCTCCGCTGTAGTGGTTTTCCGCAGATCATCGCCCCTAGCCGAGCATAACGTCCGATTTTCCCTTGGGGGCTCGATTGAGCAGCCTGAAAGTGAGGCACAAGTGCCCCTCCATACATTGCGCCAGTCACAAAAATGGACACAGTTTCCGGCAAACTTGGGCGTCATGAAAACGAATGAACTCACTCTTGGCGACATCTTCACGATTAAGCGAGGCCTTGCGACAGGCTCAAACAGTTTCTTCATCCTCGGTCAGGCCGATATCGACAATTGGCAGATCCCGCGCCACTTCCTGAAATCCATTCTTCCCGGCCCGCGACACCTGAAGGCGGACATTATTGAGGCATTGGCAAGCGGAATGCCCGCAATACCTCAGCACCTCTTTTTGCTCGACTGCAATGAGCCCGAGGAGAAAATAAAGGAAAGCTGGTCGCGTTTTTATGGATACATCCAGATGGGCAAAGAACGGAAAATCCACGAAGCGTATCTCGCCAGTCGCCGCACACCATGGTATTCGCAGGAAAACCGCCCGTCCGCCCCATTTTTATGTACTTACATGGGCCGTTCTCGCAATGGAAAGCATCCATTCCGTTTCATCTGGAATCGTTCTCAGGCTACTGCCCATAACGTATATCTAATGCTTTACCCGAAAGAGCCTCTGCGCGATTTGCTAAAAAAGCATCCGGAGAAGACAGCCCATGTATTCGAGGCTTTACAGCAGATCAGTCCCGAACAATTCATCGCAGAAGGCCGCGTATATGGCGGTGGGTTGCACAAGGTGGAACCGAAGGAGCTTTCAAAGTTACCAGCGCAGATTCTGTGTGAGGGTATAGATCTCGAAATTTCCCCCGAGCGCCAACAACAGTTGTTCGTGTGATGGGTTGGATCATTACCGCACACCGAATCCATCGCCGATGCGGTCTCTTGAGTACTTAACACTTCACCGGTTTCTTCGGGTCGATCACGCGCAGCGCGATCACGGTTTCGTCGTCGAAATGTTCCACCGGTCCCTGGAAGTCCGACACCGCCTTCAGGATATTGCTGACAATGGTAGCAGCCGAGCAGCGACGATGTTCTTCCAGAACCGCTGCCAGCCGTTCCATGTCGAACATTTCATCCTGATCGTTTTCCGCGTCGATCATGCCGTCGGAATAAAACACGATCATGTCGCCAGGCTGCGTAGACAAAGTGAATTCTTCATATTCGACGTCGGGGAACATGCCCAGCGGAATGCCCGTGGCCTGGATCGGTTCCACGCCTTTGGCGCGGCAAAACAGCGGCTGACACCCGCCCGCATTTGCAACCTGCAATGTCTTGTCGTTGTCGTTCCAAATCGCGAACAGCAGTGTGACGTATTGCGCGTCGAGTTTTCTCTCCTGGAGTTGCTCGTTCAGCGCCGCCAGCATCTGCGCCGGGGAAGGCCGCTGGGCCGCCAGCGAACGCATGATGCCGCTGACCAGCGCCGCATACAGCGCCGCCGCAGCCGCCTTGCCGCTCACATCTCCCAGCACGATGGCGGTGCGCCCGTCGCCATAGTCCAGAAAATCGTACAAGTCGCCGCCAATCGTCCGTGCGGGCACAAATTGCGCCGCCAGTTCGGCATGGATGGGCACCGGCACGCTTTGCGGCATCAGGCGAAACTGCACCTTGCGCGCCATCGCCAGGTCTTCTTCCAGGCGCTGTTCTTCCTGCGCCAGGCGCTGATACAGGCCGGCATTTTCGAGCGCAATCGCCAGTTGCGAGGCCAACGTGCTGACCGCATGGACATGGTCGTCGGTAAAAAAGTTCGGTCGCGTATGCTCCAGGTCCAGCACTCCCAGAACCTTGCCTTTGTAAATTAGCGGCACGGCCATTTCAGAGCGCGTTTCCGCGTGCACAAGAATATACCGCGCATCGTGCCGCACATCTCCAACCGTAATCGTCTGACGGGTGCTGACCGCGGCGCCGATCAGTCCACGCTGGATCGGCACCGGCTCGGAAAATGAACTGTCCGTTTTGCCGAATCGAATCGAGAAGCGATGGATCAGCATGTTACGCTTGTCATCCAGCATCCAGATGGCGAACATCTGGTAGGGAATCACGCGCTGCAACAACTTCCCAACCCTCTCCAGCAACTGCTCCGGGTCCAGAATCGAGGTCAGTTCGCGGCTGATTTCATGCAGCAATTCCAGCGTCTGCGCTTGCCGCGAGATGCGCGTATACAGCCGCGCGTTCTCCACCGCAATGGCTACGCGAGAGGCCGTCAGTTGCAGCAGGTGCAAATGCTCCGGGCGAAAATAATTGGTTTGCTCCGACTGAATATCGATGACGCCGATGACGCGGTTCTTGGTCACCAGCGGCACCGCCAGTTCCGAACGCACTTCGGAATTGGCGTCGATGTAGTTGGAAAGCACGCTCACATCGTTGATCAGCATCGCTTCCCGGCGTTCCGCCACCTGACCGACGACGCCCTCGCCCATTCGAATCCGCAGTCGCTCTATCTCCGGGGAGTGGCCGATCTGGAAACGTATGCGCAGTTCGTTGGTGCGGTCGTTCAACAGCAGAATCGCAAAGATGCGGTAGTCGATGACGGCGCGCACCAGGTCCGCCACGCGATGCAGCAGCGTTTGCAGATCCAGCGTGGTGTTCAGCGCGTCCGCAAGCCGGGTCAGGAAGTCGATCTGCAGGGAATCGATTCTGGGTTCGACGCGCGCCGGCTCGGCGGATACGGGGCGATAGTCGCCCTCAAACGCGTGAGGCTCAATAGCGGATTTCGGCTCGGCTATCTCCCTCGATACCACGGTCGACGCCTGCGCCAAGGGCTTTTGGTTCGCGGGCGCGTTCTCAGACGCAGCTCCTTGCGACTCTGGCGCGACGCTCTTGGACACGGATCTGCGTTTGTTGGAACTCATGGCCTGCTCTTCAGCATAGCGCAGTGGGGCAGGATGAGTTCCACAGGATTTTCGCGGCTCAGAGCGTCGATTCCCGCGCCTAATTCGAGGTTGCGGCGCTGTGTTCCGTCACATAACTCTCGACCGCGCGGCGCTGCTCCATGTAGCTTTCCACAATCGCCACGCCGGAAGACGTTCCAATCCGGCTGGCGCCCGCCTCCAGCATGTCACGGACCGCGTCCAGCGTGCGTATGCCACCTGCCGCCTTGACGCCGCAGCGCCCTCCCACCACACCGCGCAGCAGGCCGACATCGGCCACAGTTGCGCCGCCGCTGGAAAATCCAGTGCTCGTCTTCACAAAATCCACGCCCGCGGCCACGCAGATTTCCGAAGCGCGCAGCTTTTCTTCCAGCGTCAGCAGACATGTTTCCAGGATCGCTTTGATGCGTGCCCCGGCATCGTGCGCCAACTCCACCATGGTGCGCATATCGTTTTGTACCGTCGCGTTGTCGCCGCTCTTCAACGTGCCGATCTGGATCACCACATCCAGTTCCTGCGCTCCCAGGCGCAAGGCGGACTCGCCCTCCTCGCGTTTGCAGTGGGTCAGCGAAGCTCCCAAAGGAAATCCGACGACGGAGCCGACCGCTATGCCGGTACCGGAGAGAGCGCTGTGCGCCAGCGCGATCCAGCAAGGATTCACGCACACGCAGGCGAAGCGATAGTGGACAGCCTCCTGGCACAATCGCAGCACATCGGCCGCGGTAGCGTCGGGCTGCAGCAAGGTGTGATCCAGCGTGGCCGCCAGGCTTTGCCAGTCGCGCAGTGCATGGGCGGCGAAGGCGGCAACATCGAAACTGGAGATTTGAAATTCATCGGCAAGATCAGGGGAAGAGAAAGCAGTCATAATCCAAGTGTCCTATCTACAACTCTGGATAAGCGTGCTACTCCCAGACGTCGGTGGGAGCATCCATGGGCATCAAGCAGATGTCCGGCAGGTTGCGGTAGTGTTCGGCAAAATCCATGCCATAGCCGACCACAAAACGATTGGGAATGGTGAAGCCAACATAATCCGCCTCGATCTGGCAGAGACGCCTTTCTGGCTTGTCCAGCAACGCCGCGATCTTCAATGTAGCGGGTCGTTGCGCCAACAACACAGTTTTCAGATAAGAAAGTGTTCGCCCGGTATCTAGAATGTCCTCTACCAGGACCACGTTTTTCCCTTCAATCGGCTGGTCTACGTCCTTGATCAAACGGACAGCGCTGGAACACGTCGCCATCCCATAGCTGGACACTGCAAGAAAGTCGAACGTGCAGTCGACGGTGATGACACGCGCCAAGTCGGCCACAAATAGCGCCGCGCCCTTCAGCACCCCCACCAGCACGACCGTCTGTCCGGCAAAATCGCGGCTGATTTCCATCCCCAGCTCGCTGACCCGCTGCTGGATCTGCTGGCGGGTGAGTAGACACTCGAGTGCTGGCTTGTTGGCTGACTCAGTCATCAAGGCTGAAATCCGCTGCTTCACATAGGACGAAGTTTTCAACATTGTGTGAGCCATGGTTCCCGACGAATCGGCGCTCGACGGAAATCCGATTCCGTCACGTATCTTATACTGGAAATCAAGGGAATTCCCTCTGCATGTATCCATTTATTCACATCGGGCGTTTCGAAATCGGCACATTCGGCATTCTGCTCTGGCTGGCGGCAGTTTCCGGCTGCTGGGTGCTGTATAAAAATTTCCAGCGCAAAGGCGTCGAGGCGGATGCCATCAACGTCACCGCTCTGGCCACCGTGGCCGGCATCATCGGCGCAAAATTGTGGCATGTCTTCGAGTCGCCTCATTTGTTAATGCAGATTCCGCTGCAACTATTGTTGGATCGCGCCGGGTTTGCCTGGTTTGGCGGCTTGGTCGCCGCCATCCTGGTCTTGATGTGGCAGGGACGCGTCGCCAAAGTCGGCGCTCTCGGCATGTTGGACCTGGCCGCGCCCGCCGCCGCTGTCGGATACGGAGTGGGCCGTCTGGGTTGTCTCAGTTCAGGGGATGGCGACTATGGCATTCCCACCTCCCTGCCATGGGGCGTCAGCTTTCCTCATGGCCTGGTTCCCACCATGCAGCGCGTGCAGCCCACGCCCGTGTATGAATTCATCGCGGCCCTGCTGATCGCCTGGTACCTGTGGCGACGGGGAAGAGTCGACAAGCCGGTGGGAATGATTACAGGCGAGTACCTGGTCTGGACCGGATTGGCCCGCTTCCTGGTGGAGTTTGTTCGCATCAATCCAAGAATCTATTTCGGCATGAGCAATGCCCAGGTCGCCAGCATCGGCTCCGTGATTGCCGGCGTCGTGTTGATCGTATGGGCCCAGCGGCATGCGCGCGCGATCACGCAGGCGCGACGACGGCCCAAGCCGGTAACCCACACCGTATCGAGCTAAGTCTTTTTTTGAGACGCTGTACCTGCGGTTCGTCATTCTGAGCATAGCGAAGAATCCATCCATTGGAAGGCGCCCCATCCTTCCCGGCTCTGCGAGGGGTGGACACAAATTTGCCCGACTACAGCCGCTTCAAAAATTCCTTCACTAGTTCCAGTTGCGGGAACATCTTTTCTTCCTGCTGGAATTCGCGCGAATGGACGCAGCGCCGCCCGCCTCGCATCCGCACCGGATGTTTCAAATGCAGCATCTCATGAAACACCAGATACTCCACTGCGTAGCGCGGCGTCTCCGGCCGGTCGAATACGCGGCTGACCACGATCGTATTGTGAGCAGCGTCGTAATGGCCTAGCTGCCGCCGCGCTGAGTGCGCGCTCCACGTCAGCACCGGCCTGCCCAGCAGCCCGTTGAAGAATTGCCGATTGAGATGATCGAAGACTTCGTCCAGGTCGTAATAACGTCCCTGCGCCGTGGAAACATTCTTTCTCCCGCGACTGCGCCGTACCAGCTCCGCCTGCCTGATCACCGCCTCGCTGCCGAGATGCCGTCGATAGCGGTTGGCATGAATCGGCTCAATCGGTTTGCGGTATAGCTTCGCCAGCAAAATGTGCGCAATCGCGCGCGTCACGCTGTCCGGCGCGCCTTCCAGCATGTCCGAGAGACGCACAAACGCCTTCCCATCGCGCAGCCGGATGGTTGTATTCACGCCGGTGAAAGGGTAGAAGCTGACATCGAACAGCGGCATCGGCGCGCGCGGGCGCAGCAGCCGATACTCGGCAGAAAAAATTTCCTGCAGGCGCAGCGCGGGTGTGGGATGCGTTGGTTCAGGTTCCAGCATGGGAAGCAGAGCTAGGGGGGATGCAGTCAAATCAAGGTTCCCTTCTGCGTTTGGTTCCAGACTTGATTGTAGAGAATTTTGACGGAGGATTACAGCGACAACACTCAGCGGTTGGCGCTCTTCAAACTCAGCAACGCGCGCGATGCATCGCTGCCTATCTCTGCAGCGCGATCAAGCGTTGCCGCGTCTGTGCTTGCTGGTCGGGATATTGATCGTGCGCTACAGCGAGAAATTTACGATAGTACTCGATCGCTTCTTTCGTGCGGTGCAGATGATCGAGCGATGTGGCACGCATGAACAAAGTCTCCGGTCCATCGCTCAAAGTCTGCGCGCGACGATCCAGCGCCGTCAGTACCAGCGGGTACTCCGCATTCTTCCAGGCCGCGAACGCAAGCCCGGTCCAGGCGTCCTCTTGAGTAGGTTGAATCTGCAGCGATTTTTGAAATGCTTCGATGGCCGGTCCCCATTGTTGTTCGCGCGTGAAGTTTTCTCCCACCGCGGTCAGCAGGTCGGAATCGTTCCCATCGTCCGCGAGCAGTTGCTGGTACAAGGGTTCAGCCTTGTCCGCTTCTCCGGCGCCGCTCAAAAGATCGGCCAGCATGCGCGTGATCGCCGGTTGATTTGGGTTCTGTCGATGCAGGGTTTGCAGTTGTGCAATCGCCGCTTGCGTGTTGCCCGCGCCTGCCAGTGCCGTGGCAGACTGCGCCAGCAGCGTAGGGTCATTCGGCTCCCGCAGTAGGGCCGGATGCAACGCCGACTCCGCCTCGGCGAATTTTCCTTCGTGAATCAACGCGCGCCCCAATCCCTCGGCGGCTGGTATGGATGTTGCATCGGTGGCGAGCAGCTTCCGATATTCCTGCTCTGCGCCTGGATAGTTGCCCTCCTCCTCCGCCAACTGTCCCGCCAGCAATGTGTCGTCCGGCTGCTCTCCTGTCAACTTGATCGCTGCCAGCAATGCGTCGCTGGCCGCCGCCGGGTCGCGCATCTCCGCATCGACCCGCGCCAGCGTGCGCGCGACGCTGGCAATCGCTTGCCGCGCGTCGCCGCTTGCCGGCTGCAGCTTGGCTGCCAGCTCCAGCTCACGGCGAGCATCCTTCCATCGCTGCTGTTCCGCCAGCACTCGGCCCAGCGCGGCGTGCGACTCAAACTGTTTCGGATCGATGACGATCGCTTTGCGGTAGTAGGTCTCGGCAGCGTCCAATTGATGCCGCGCTTGTTCTACATAACCGCGGTCGTAAAAAATTCGAGCGTCGTCGAGCGAACCCGCGGGCTCGCGATCAAGAGCCTTGGCCAGCATTGGAAGCGCCTTGTCGTACTGCCCAAGCGCGATGGCAGTTTCCGCCTGCGACAGCAACGTAGCCGCCGACGCCGGAGCGTCCACCGTAGGCTCGGAGGTCCCAGCAGGGAGCGGTGTCGTTTGCGCCTGCAATCCCGTAGTGGCCTGCAACAGCGCGGCCGCCATGACACATCGAAGAACAACACATTGCATCATCGATTTCCTGCCGCAACCAAACCGGCGTTTTGTGCGGTCGGCTTCAGTACCTTTGCCAGCCACTGCCCGGTGTGCGAATTTGGAGCCGCCGCGATTTGCTCCGGCGTTCCCACTGCAACAACCTTGCCGCCGCGTTGTCCGCCTTCAGGACCCAGGTCGATGATCCA
>JAJZIF010000099.1 GCA_021810735.1 Acidobacteriota bacterium | reverse complement strand
AAGTTGATGCAGACGCTGCTGACGAGCGGGCTGTACCACGGGATTGCGACGCACGACGAGGCGATGATCGTGGCGACGAAGAGATTTGTAGCCGAGCGCGGGATTGACCGCAACAGCTTTGAGTTCCAGATGCTGTACGGGATTCGGCGCGACCTGCAGGCGGAGTTGGTGGCTGATGGCTACCGGATGCGGGTGTACGTCCCGTTCGGGGCGGAGTGGTACCCGTATTTTATGCGGCGGCTCGCCGAGCGGCCGGCGAATGTTCTGTTCCTGGCGAAGAATCTACTGCGAAATTAAGAGTTTTGCGGCGGCGAGGCGAGTAGATGCGCGACTGCATCGTGCAGTTGCTGCGTGATACCGTCCGGCGATGCGCTGGGGTCGAAACGCATGGGTTGGCCGATCCGGACTTCCATGGCTCCAGCATGGAACCAGCGCTTGCGGTGCTGAGTGATTTCTTTGAGTCCGGCGAGAGCGACGGGAAGAACAGCGGCATTGCTTTCCTGCACAAGCAGGCCGATACCGGAACGGAAGTAGGTGAGTTCGCCTTCGGTTCTGTGACCTTCAGGAAAGATGAGCACATGGAAGCCGTGATCGAGTGCGAGGCCGGCGTGATCGAAGCTGCGCCGGAAACCGGCGCTACGGGGTAAAGGAAAGACATTGAGCAGCGCAGTGACGAGCCAATAAGAAAGCGGTCCAGTTACAGATGGAAAATAGAGGTCTTCGCCACGGCGGCGGCGCCAGTCGCGGAGCAGATCGGCCGCCATGGCGATGGCGACGCGGCGACGGAGTGCGGAAGGCAGTCCGTACAGGACAAGCGGAACGTCATAGGTGCTGATGTGATTGGCGATGATGAGCAACGGCTCGGATGCGTCGACGGTTCCTGCACTGCGTATGCGCGGCGCGGCGAAAGCCCAGACGAACGGGCGCAGGACCGCCTCGATGAAGAGAAAGCGAATGGCGCGCACGGGGCGTGACCACGGCCAGCGGGAGTAAACGTCGCGCTGGGGTGGGGGTGACGGTTGTGGCATTGCGGCCGGCGGAACGGTTGGGGCTGTGCCGGGGGCCATAATCGCGACTTCGGCGGAGGGCGTCACCGTATCGGGTGCAATTGGAATACTGGCACCAACTGCAGCACGCAGCTGGCCCAGCGTCTGTGCCTCTTGAATTATTCGGTCGTCGAGAGTCACGCCGAGTTCCTCTTCGAGGCGATCCTGAAGTTGGACGCGGCCGAGACTGTCGAGGCCAAAGTCCTCTTCCAGGCGAGTTGAGTCCGTTATTTTTTCAGGCTGGCGGCCGCTGACGTCGATGAGGAGCGCAATGAGTGGATCCTCGACCGTTTGGCTGATGGCCGGTGCGCTTTCGGGGCGGTTGATCCAGGCGATGAGTGGGCGCAGCTGGACTTTGCCGGTGGCAGTGCGGGGCAGGTCGAGGCCGGGCCAGAGTTTCCAGTAGCGGATACGCTGGTGCTCTGCTAGTTCTGCGTTGGCGGCGACGATGGCGCGCTGGGCATCTTCCTGTGAGCCATGAAATACGAGAATGGCAGCGGGCTCGTTGCCGGAGGCAATGTGGTGCGGGACGACGGCACAGGCGGCGACGCCGGGCTGGCGCTGGAGCACGGATTCGACATCTTCCGGATAGACGTTGAGGCCGGAGGGTGTGACGATCACCTGACTCTTTCGGCCCAGGAAGCGCAGATTACCGGAGGAATCACGCTTGGCGAGGTCGCCGGTGGAGAGCCACTCGGATTCCATGGGATGAAGCGCGCCTTTGCTCCAGGTAGCGCCGGAGATCATGGGGCCACGGACGAGGATTTCACCTTCGTCCGTGAGCCGGACGTCGCGGCCAGGCAAGACCTTGCCGATGGTGCCGCGGCCAATGTTGAAGGGGTGATTGAGAGTAATCAGGGCGGAGGACTCGGTCATGCCATAGCCCTGTACAAGAGCGAGGCCGAGGAGGGTCCAGAAGGTTTCGACTTCAGGGGGCAAGGCGGCGCCACCGCAGACGAAGGCCCAGAATTTGTAACCGAGGAGGGAGTGAATCTTGCGGAAGCGCCACCAGCGTGCCCAGACGCTTGTACCAGCAGCGGCCTTCAGTTGTGATTCCAGCAGGGGAAAATGGTCGAGCAGGTGAGCGCGCAGGAGCTGGAGTACGCGGGGGACGGCGACGAGGAGCGAGACGCGGTCGTCATGGATGGTCTGGATGATGTGCTGCGGCTGGAGGCGGTCGTCGAAGTGGACTTCAGCCCCGAGGAAGGGTGGAATCCAGAGGCCCATGAACTGTCCGAAGACATGGCTGAGCGGCAGGGTGTGCAGAAAGCGCAAGGGATGGACGATGCGTTCGTAGCGAATGTACTTTTGAATCTCGTTTTCGATGGGAGCGAAGCTGGAGAGGATGTTGCGATGGGTGTGGACGATGCCGCGGGGCTCGGCGGTGGTGCCGGAGGTGAAGAGGATCTGGACGGGGGTTTCCGGCTGGACGGAATGGTTGATGTGGCTGCCCTGTGATTCCGGGAGGGCGGTATCGAGTTCGGTGAAGTGGAGGTGGGGGATGGTGGTGTTGCCGAGCGAAGCGAGGAGTTCGGAATCGGCGAGGATGAGTTTGGGTTGGACGTCGGCGAGGACGCGGCGGGCGAAATCGGCTGAGCCTGTGGCATCGAGGGGTACGGCGATGACGCCGCGCTGGATGCAGCCGTGCATGGCGCCGACCCAGAGTGCGCTGTTGGCGCCCCAGAGCACAACACGGTCGCCGAAGTGGATGGAACGGCGCATGAGCTCGAGGGCGAAACGGTCCGCAAGGGTAGCCATTTCGGCGTAGGTGGTGGGATAGCGGCGGACCCCGCGATGCTCGACGATGGCCTTCTCCGGGCCGTGGCGGCGGAAGTCGTCGAGCAGCGAGATGAGCGTTTGCCGCATGCTGAACCTTTCGGCATCCGTGTGGGATGCCTTCGCCTATCTATATATTGTGCAGGAACCGCCTTTCTTTGATGGGATGATGGGTTGGGCGCTGATGGGTTGGGCGCGGGAGCCACGCTTTTCTTGTTTTTCAGGAGGATACATGCGGATTTGTAACGATTTACATTCCCATTCAAGCCAACAGCTGGCTTGAGGAGGCACCCTCAGTTCAAAAAGCTTTTACGACCCCCGTCGTTTTTGTGGGTAAGTGGTTGATTCTATTGGAAGTTATACCCGTTATTGATCGATTAACCCCCGGTGTTTTTGTGGGGATGTTGTTGATTCCATGGGACAGGTTAGGGTTCTAACCTCTCCCTTTGGAGAAAAGCGGTTCACCGCAAAGCACGCAAAGAGCGCAAAGGAAGGCCGCTAAGTTTCTGGGGGTGGTTGGAGGGTCGAAAAAAAGATTCGGAGCCCCCATTGCTTTTGTGGGGATGTTGTTGATTCCATGGGACAGGTTAGGGGTCTAAGGGGATCTTTTTGGAAAATCCTCCGGGTGGGGCGAAATGGAGATGGAAAAAGCGGCCCGCAGGTGGGGCCGCTTTTTGTATGTCCTTACTTTCAGGATAACAATTTTGAGCTTAATTACCGGCACATTGGGGACTGGCCGTCCATGCAAAGGCGGCTTCGCCGCGATCCCAGGTCTCCTTTGTGGACCGGTTCGACTCGCTCAGGGTCCGCTCAGGGCGGGCTATGGGGCACGCTGCAAGAAGTAGTAATATTTACTACCAGAGGTACTTATGCCGGAGATCCAGAAAATCAGCGTTGCTCTCACTGCCGAACAAGTCAGGGTGCTCAAAAGCGCTGTGGAGACGGGAGAGTATGCCACCACCAGTGAAATTGTGCGGGAGGCTCTGCGGGATTGGCAGTGGAAGCGGGAGATGCGGGATGAGGAGTTGAGCCGGTTGCGGGAGCTTTGGCGGGAAGGCAAGGCCAGCGGAAGCGCCGCGCCGCTTGACCTGGCCGAGACACGCGAGGCGGCGCGGAAGAAGCTGGGGAAGGCGACAGGAAAAATCGCATGAAGCCTGCCGTGCTGTGGACGCCACAGGCGCGCGAGGATTTGCTCGACATTTACGTGACCATTGGGCTGGACAACGCTGCGGCCGCCGAACGGATGTTCACGATTCTGGAGGAGCGGGTGAGCATGCTTGCGCAGTCTCCCCGCATGGGGGTGCGCCGCCCGGAGATTGCGCCTTCGACGCGCATGCTGGTGGAAGGCGTGTATCTGATTCTTTACGAGACGCACCCGGACACCGACGAGGGGCTGGTCGAGGCTGTTGAGATTGTGCGCATTGTTCATGGGCACCGGGATTTGAGCCGGATTGTTTGATATGGCTGCCCGCGAAGTGGTGCGCCTTCGGCGCATTCCCACGTCTCAAAATCCAGATGTGGGGCACCCTCATTCTCTAAACGTTATTAGAGATGGGCCACCCGCCCACCCCGCGCCGTCGATTAGGTTGGAATAGTTCCTTGAATGGATTGCTTTATCTGGTTATGGTCGCCTGTCCGCCATGCCTCAACCAGCATCCGCCCCTTTGGGCTGATGTTGACCGCATAGGTGACTATCTGATTCTCGTTGTTGCTTTTTTGCTCGAACGTAGCCAATCCAGCAGCGATCAAACGGTCGAAGTGAAGGACGCCGTCGCCTTGGACGATCAGGTAGTCTTGTGGTTGCATTTCGAGGAACATCAATCGGTCTATGGACTCAAGGTCGAAGGCACGATTGATCGCAACGAGCATTGACTTCCAAGCAAATATACTTGAGCGCGGAATGCGCTCACGGTGGTAGAGTGCATGGCAGTTCGGGCAAAGTGCTATCAGGTTTGAGATTTCGTTCTTGCCGCCTTCGGATACCTCGTGAATGTGGTGCCCATGCGATCGTCGTGCGGGGCAGAGTATGGATTGCCACAGACCGTTCCATGTGACACAATGTGACACATGAAGACGATCACGATCCGCGAACTCCACGAGGCCACCGGGCGATGGGTCCGGCAGGCGCAGGAGGGAGAGGTTTATGTAACCGAGCGCGGCCGGCTGATCGCCAGGATTGTTCCGGCGTCGCCTCTGCCGGCGCAGCCGTTTTTCGCCGATCCGACGTATACGCGGGCCTTTCTTCGGGAACGCGGGCGCCTGCAGGGCGGGACGGATTCGACGGAGATCATCGGCGAAGACCGCGACCGGGAAATCCGGTGATTTACTTCGATACCAGCTACCTTGTCCGGCTGTATTACCAGGATCCGGGCGCGGATGCGGTTCGCGCACTGGCGGCGACCGATCACCTGGCTTGTGCCGCGCATGGGCAGGCCGAAATGATTGCCGCGTTCCATCGGAAGCTGAGGGAAGGCGCGATCCGGGCTGCTTCCTATGCCGCGCTGGTGGACCAGGTAGAGAAGCATATTCAAGCCGGCGCTTTCCTGTGGATTCCACAGAGTGCGGACATTCTTTCCCGCATCCGGAAGGTGTACGAGAAGCTGCCGGCCACGGTGTTTCTGCGTGGAGCCGATGCCGTCCATCTGGCGACGGCGGCCGAATCCGGTTTCCGGGAAGTGTATTCCAATGATGCCCATCTACTGGCTGCGGCCAGGTATTTCGGCCTTGCGGGAAAAAATGTGATCTGAACGTGCCGCGTGCGTGAGGCGGCCGGCCTATCAGGCTTTGGCGAAGTCGATGTAGCCTTTCCAGGGGTCGGTGCGGATGAGTTTGACGTGGATGCGGTCGCCGACGTCGAGACCTTTGTGTCCTTCGACGAGCATGCCTTCGACGTGGGGGGCGAGGGTGCGGACGAAGGTTCCATAGTTATTGATTCCGGTGACGACGGCATTGAAGGTCTGGCCGACGCGATGGGACATGACGACGGCGGCGATCTTCTTGTGCATTTCGCGTTCGAGGCGGCGTTCGTGGTCGCCCATTTCCGTGCAGTGGATGGCGATGGCGCTGAGAGTGTCGTCGCTGTAAGGCGAGGGCTGGTTTTGCAGCGCGGCCTTAATGAGGCGCTGGGTGACGAGGTCGGGGTAGCGGCGATTGGGGGCGGTGGAGTGGGTGTAGTCCTCGACGGCGAGACCGAAGTGGCCGATGGGGGGATCGTTGGGTTGTTCGGCGACATATTCGCCGGGACCCATGAGCTTGACGGTGGCGAGCGAGAGGTCGGGGAAGTGAACGGGATCTTTGGCGCGCTGGCTGGTGAGGAATTCGTTGAGGGCCTTGGCGTCGGGCGTTCCGGGAAGGTCGGCGCCGAGGGATGCGGCGAGCTGGACGATGCGGTCCCAGCGTTTGGGAGTGCGGACGACACGGCGGATGGAGGAGAACTTGTGCGCGGAAAGGAAGCGTGCGACGACGCCATTGGCGGCGATCATGAAGTCCTCGATGAGGGCGTGGGCGGGGTTCTTTTTCTCGGGGCGGAGGTCGACGATTTGATCGTCGGTGATGACGGGCATGCTCTCTTCCATGTCGAGGGTGAGGGCGCCGTGGCGGGCGCGCTCGCGGCGGAGGCGCTCGGCGATTTGATGCTGGAGGCGGAGCTGGGTCTGGAGGGATGGGTCGGCGAGTTTGCCATCGGCGGAAGGTTTGCCTTCGAGCCACGGGCCGACGGCGTTGTAGGTGAGCTGCGCGTGATTTCGGACGAGAGCGGGGTAGACCTGCGCCTGGCTGAGGCACTCGTTCTGATCGACGGTGAATTCGATGACGAGCGCGGCGCGGTCCTGATCGGGCAGCAGCGAGGTGACGCCGGCGGAGAGCTGCTCGGGCAGCATCATGAAGGTGGCGACGCCGGTATAGATGGAAGTGGTGTTGCGCTGGGCGTGGTCGTCGAGGGCGGAACCGATGGGTACGAGGTGGCTGACGTCGGCGATGCCGACGCGGATGCGGACGCGGCCGTCGGGGAGGGCCTCGGCGTGCTCGATCTGGTCGAGGTCGCGTGAGGTGTCGTTATCGATGGAGGACCAGAGGAGATGGCGGAGGTCCTGGGTGTTGGGCAGTGTTGGCTCGGCGGGGGGAGACGTGAGTTCGTGCTGGAGTTCTTCGAGGGCGGCTTTGGGATAGTCGGGCTCAAAGCCATGTTCGATCATGGCGCGGCGGGCGGCGGGAACGAGCTGAAAGTCGGAAATGCGGTGCATGCGAGCGGGCTTCCTCCTGAAACAACGAGTGTACGTTGTTCGCAGTTCCAAAGCCCAGTGCTTCCACCGTTCGGCGCTGGTGCCGTTTTGCCCGCACTATCTCCTCGAAAAACGCGAGGAGATAGTGTGGGGCATCGCGATTGTGCGGGGTTCAGGCGGATTTTGGTTCGTCGCCGTTGGTGAGCAGGTGGCGCTCCTTGAGTTCGAGGAGGAGAGCTTCGATCTGGTCTTCGCGTTCGAGGGCCGCAAAGCTGTCTTCCAAGGAGTCGCCGCCCATGAGCTCATATTGGGCGGCGTTGCCGGCGTCCACCTCGGCGATGCGGTTTTTCATGCGTGCGATGATGGCTTCGCTGTCCTGCGGAGTGACGGCGGTGCGGGCCTTGTGGGCCTTGCCGACGGCGCGGACGCGACGGTGCTCGGAGATCAGCATTTCGCAGCGCGAGCGCGTTTCAGCCAGTTTTTGATCGAGCTTGCGCAGAGCCTGCTTGAGGGCTTCTGCCTCGGCGCGCTGATCCTCAAGCTGCTGGAGGAAGCCGGCGGCCATCTGCTGGTTGCTGAGGGAACGCTCGAGCGCGGCGCGGGCCAGGTCGTCATTCTGCTTGCGGACGGCGAGTTCAGCCTTATGTTTCCAGTCCACAGCTTTCTCCTCGTGTTCGTGCATTTTTTTGGCAAGCAGGTGTTCGTCGGCAATGGCGATGGCGACCTGCGTCTTGACCTGGAGGAGCTGGTTTTCCATATCGAGGACAAGTTGCTTGAGCATTTTCTCGGGGTCCTCGGCTTTCGCGATGAGATCGTTGAGGTTGGCCCGGAGCAGCGTTCCTACTCTTTCCAGTAGTGCCATGATGTTGCTCCTTTCTGGGAGATGCGGGCGAGACATCAGTCGCTCGCCCGGCGGGTTTCAGTTGTTGTTGTCGGAGGGTTGAACAGTAGCCGAGCCGTTGCCACGCGCACGGATGGTTTTAACGTTGGTCATGAGTTCGCGCATGTCCATGCCGGAGAGCGCCTCGAAGAGTGCAGGGACCTGGGCTGCGATGGTGGTCATGTCGCCGGTGATCTTGTTGACGCCAGCGGCATGGTCGTTACCTGTGGAGACGACAGTGATTTTTTCGACCTTGGAGAGCGGTTCGGCCATGGCACGGACGACATCGGCCATGTTGGCGATGAGCCGGTCGACGACGGCGGCCTGGTTCCACTCCTGGTAGGCTTCGGCCTTGATCTCCATGGCCTTGGCTTCAGCTTCGCCTTTCTGGAAGATGACGGCGGCCTCTGCTTCGCCCTGAGCGCGGATGGCAGCGGCGCGGCCTTCGGCTTCCATGATGAGGCGGGCTTTTTCGGCGGCGGCGATGGTTTCGACGCGCTGACGGTCGACTTCGGCCTGCTTGATGACGGTGGCGATGAGTTCTTTTTCGTGGCGGAGGATTTCGGCTTCCTCGACCTTGATCTGCTGTTCTTTTTCGACCTGCTTGATCTTGACCTGCTCGGCGACGACCTTTTGCTGCATGATGTTGGTTTGCAGCTCATAGGCTTTGTCTGCCTGGGCTTCCTGACGGCGGCTTTGCTCGTTGAAGGAGGCTTTCTGGATGTCGAGGTCGCGGGTGGCTTCGGCCTGGCGGGTGAGCGAGGCGGTTTCGGCGACGACGCGTTCCTGGTCGGCCTGGGCCTTGGCTACGGCAGATTCGCGAAGGGCGACGGCGCGGCGGATGGCGGTGTCACGCTCGGCCTCGGCGGCGGCAACGTCGGCGTCGCGCTTGATGCGGACGATGTCTGGCCGGCCCATGTTGGTGATGTATTCGTTTTTATCGCGGACTTCTTTGATGGTGAAGGAGACGACTTCGAGGCCCATCTTGCTCATGTCGCTGGCGCAGGTGGCGCGCATGCGATCGGCGACCATTTCGGGTTCTTTGACGATCTGTTCGACGGTGAGCTGGCCGATGATGCCGCGCAGATGGCCTTCCATGACGAGGCGGATGAGGCCTTCGCGCTGGGGCGGCGTTTTGGTGAGGAACTGCTCGGCGGCGGTGAGGATGGATTCGCGGTCGCTCTTGACCTTGATCTGGGCGACGGCTTCGACGGTGACGGCGACGCCCTGTTTGGTGTAAAGATCCTGCTGCGGGGCGACGTCGAAGGACATGAGCTCAAGAGATAGCTCGCGAGCATTTTCGATCATCGGGAAGACGATGGTGCCATGGCCTTTGATGACGCGGGGTCCGCGAAAGCCGAAGACAATGATGGCCTCGTTGGGGCCGGCCTTGCGGAAGAGCCTGGCCAGCATGCCTGCCAGAAGGATGATGACGAGCAGGCTCAGTCCAACAACAATAGCAATAGTAGAAAACATAGACGCCTCCTGATCCTTTCGTCAGGGACAACAATTAGTGGTTCAGGTCCTGCGGGAGTGCAGTGGGGTTGTCGGGCGTTTCGGTCCAATCGGACGAGACGTCTTCCCACGGGCGCACGTAGGCAATTCCCCGTTCGTAGCGCATGACGACGACTTCCACATCGCGCGGAATCGCTACGCCTTCCTCACTCCGCGCGGGGGCAAAACGGCGCGCGCCGTTCTGCGAAAACTGGATTTCGCCCACGCCTTCTGGGCGAATGACGCTGCTGACAATACCGAGGACGCCCTGCATCTCTGTTTCCGCAGCGGTGAGAGCGTGCTCGTGGGCCAGGA
>JAJZIF010000098.1 GCA_021810735.1 Acidobacteriota bacterium | reverse complement strand
CACATCTTGACTATCGAACTCCGGCCCCTTCCCTTGACTCTTGACAGTCGCAGAACTAGATTCGAAATGAGGGTGTTGGCACAATCCTCGTCCTATCACTATGCAAAGTCATCCCTACACTTGGAATTACCTTCCGCTGCTGATCCAGGTCGTCGTGGCAGCGGGTTTGGGCTTGGCCATTGTCGGCCTCTCGTGGCTCATTGGCCGCGGGCGAGCGTCCAAAGCCAAGCTAGATGCCTATGAGTGCGGTGTGCCGGTCGAAGGCGACGCTCGCGGACGATTCTCCGTCCGCTTTTACATGGTCGCCATGCTGTTCATCCTCTTCGACGTCGAAGCAGTCTTCATGCTTCCCTGGGCTGTCATTTACCGCCATCTTCCTGTGCTGACCGGCTCGCGCATGTTCGGCTTCTGGGAAATGGTCGTCTATCTCGGCTTCGTCGTGGTCGGCATTTTTTACGTGTGGAAGAAGGGCATCCTGGACTGGGCAAACGACCGGGGCGATCTATAAGTACCTCTCAACCGAATTGAGGCAAAAGTACGCGTGGCTAACGAACCGATCATCGGCAAGGAAGCAGTATTGACAGCACTACCCGGCAATCGTGCCATCGAGGCGCTCAGTAGCGCCGACTCTCAAATCATTACCGATGCCAGGTTCGATCGCAACGAACTTACGCTGACCATTCAGCGTGAAAAGATCCGCTCGGCCTGCGAGATCGTCCGCGCCGCCGGCTACAACTTCTTTTCTGATCTCACCGCCGTCGACTGGTATCCCGCCGAACCCCGTTTCCAGCTTTCCTATCACCTGCTCTCCCATCACCTCAAAGAGCGTGTTCGCCTCAAGGTCATGGTTAGCACGGACGACCCCGCCGTCGAGTCCATCACTTCCGTCTGGCCCGCTTCCAACTCTTACGAACGCGAGGTCTGGGACCTCTTCGGCGTTCGCTTCCAGGGCCACCCGGACCTGCGCCGCATCATGATGCCCGAAGAATGGGAAGGCCACCCCCTGCAAAAGACCTATCCCGTGGAGGGTTACCGCTAATGCCTCGCTCGATGCCTGAACTCGCTGAATTTGTCGCTACCGAACGACTGGTCAAGCCCTCCCACGAGCAGGATTCCCAGTCCCACACCATGGTCCTCAACATGGGGCCGCAGCACCCGTCCACCCACGGCGTGCTCCGCGTAGTGGTCGAAATCGACGGCGAAACCGTCGTCAAGCTCGTTACCGACATCGGCTATCTCCACACCGGAATCGAAAAAAACTGCGAAGCCAAGTTCTACCAGCAGGTCGTTCCCATGACCGACCGCATCGACTACCTGTGCCCGATGACCAACAATCTGGCCTACTGCCTCGCGGTCGAAAAACTCCTCCAGCTTGAAATTCCCCCTCGCGGCCAGTGGATGCGCGTGCTCATGAACGAGCTCACCCGCCTTCAGTCTCACCTGGTCTGGCTCGGCACCCACGCCATGGACATCGGCGCGCTCACCGTCTTCCTCTACTGCTTCCGCGAGCGCGAAGAGCTGCTCCGCCTCTTTGAAGCTATCGCCGGCCAGCGCATGATGACCTCCTACTTCCGCGTCGGCGGACTCGCGCTCGAGCCGCCGCTCGACTTCTTCCCCCGCGTGCGTGCGCTCCTCAAGAGAATGCCGGAGAAGATCGACGAATATCAGAACCTGCTCACCGGCAATCCCATCTGGGTCAACCGCCTCAAGGGCGTCGGCCATCTCACCGCCGAACAGGCCATCGCGCTCGGCGTCACCGGTCCCCCGCTCCGCGCCTCTGGCGTTGACTGGGACCTCCGCCGCGACATGCCCTACTCCGGCTACGAAAACTTTCAGTTCAGGGTGCCGACTTCCACTGACGGCGATGTCTGGGCGCGCTACTGGGTGCGCCTGGAAGAGATGCGCGAATCCGTCAAAATTGCCACCCAGGCCCTCGATGGCATGCCCGAAGGCCCCATCCAGGCCGACGCACCGAAGGTGGTCTTACCGGATCGCGAAAAGATGAAAACTGAGATGGAAGCCCTCATCTATCACTTCAAGATTGTGACCGAGGGTTTCACCGTTCCCGCCGGCGAAGTCTATCAGGCAGTGGAATCGCCTCGCGGCGAAATGGGTTATTACGTGGTGAGCGACGGCACGGCCAAGCCCTACCGCGTGCACATGCGCAATCCTTCGTTCGCCACTCTGCAGGCTCTGCCTGCCATGTGCGAGGGCAGGTTGTTAGCCGACGTGGTGGCGGTCATTGGTTCGATCGACATCGTGCTCGGTGAGATCGACAGGTAGTCGCGCATCGCTATGACCCAAACGTCTGGCGACGCGCCGCAGTTGTATCAGGAACTCTGGATTTCTTTCGCTGCGCTCCTCAAGTCCTTTGCGGCGGCTGTTTCGCTCGCACTCCCCGGGGGCGCAATGAAAATCTCGGACCGCGATGGTTGCGGTCTGCAGTTTTGTACGGCCTCGAAGGTTCTCGAAATTGCCTTCGACAGCCAAAGCGGCTCCGGCCAGTGGTCGATCAAATCGCTGGACGGATCAACAACGGCTTCTTCCGGCGCATTCGTGATCGACAGGGCCGGAACCGTAAGCCTCGACGGCATTGCTTCGGGCAGCCCGATGGAAATGGACGCTGCTGCGGAAACTCTGGCCGCCAGGATTTTGTAACTGAGGAGCACGCGGCGAATGGCAGCCGAAAAAACGACGATCTTCTCTCCCCAACTGGCGGCGCGCTTTGACCGGCTCGTTACCCTCTACCCGGTCAAGCGCTCAGCACTGGTCCCCATGCTGCTCTACGCGCAGGATGAGATTGGTTATATCTCCGATGCGGTCGTCGCCGAAGTCGCCCAGCGCATCGGAATCACCGAACTCGATGTTCGTAACGTCGTCAGTTACTATTCACTGATGCGCACCAAACCCGTGGGCAAATACCACGTGCAGGTCTGCACCAATATCTCCTGCATGCTCCGCGGCGGTAACGAACTCCTCCACCACTGCAGCCAGCGCCTCGGCATCGGCCACAAGCAGACCACTCCCGACGGGCTCTTCTCGCTCGAAGAAGTCGAGTGCATCGGCGCCTGCTCCTGGGCTCCGGCCGTCCAGGTCAACTACGACTATCACGAGAACCTCACCCCTGAATCGATGGACAAGGTACTCGACCAGTACCGCGCGAAAGCGAGCAAGTAGTCATGGCATATTTGACCACTCATCCTGACGTTGTTCCGGTCATCAGCTTCCGCTTCGGCAAGGGAGCGGCCGACATCGACCGTTACCTCGAACTCGATGGCTACAAGTCGGTGCGGAAGTGCTTCGAAATGGAACCCGACGCCATCATCAACGAGGTCAAGACCTCCGGCCTCCGCGGTCGCGGCGGCGCCGGCTTCCCCGCAGGCATGAAATGGTCCTTCGTGCCCAAGGAATCCGCCAAGCCCAAGTACATCCTCGTCAACGGCGACGAAAGCGAACCCGGCACCTGCAAGGACCGCCTCATCTTCGAGCATGATCCCCACTCCGTCATCGAGGGCGTGCTCATCGCCGGCCTCGCTGTCGGCGCAAAGATGGGCTTCATCTACCTCCGCGGCGAGTATCGCTTCCTCATCGAGATCATGGAGAAAGCCGTGGCCGACGCCTACCAGCGCGGCTTCCTCGGCAAGGGCATCTTCGGCACCAAACACGACTTCGAAATCGTCGTGCAGACCGGCGCGGGGGCCTACGAAGTCGGCGAAGAGTCCGCACTCATGGAATCCCTTGAAGGCAAGCGCGGCGTGCCTCGCATTCGCCCGCCCTTCCCTGCCGTCGCGGGCCTCTACGGCGGACCCACCATCATCAACAACGCCGAAACCATCGCCACCGTCCCGCACATCTTCCGCATCGGCGCTAAGGAATACGCTGCCCTCGGCACCGAGCGCAACGGCGGCACGCGCCTCTTCTGCCTCAGCGGACATCTTGAGAAGCCCGGCGTCTACGAGTTGCCCATGGGCTACAACCTCAAGAAGATGATCTACGAGGTCGGCGGCGGCATCCCAAACGGCAAAAAACTCAAGGCCGTCGTCCCCGGCGGATCCTCCACGCCTGTCCTGCTTCCTGAGGAAATCGACATCGGGATGGACTTCGACCAGGTCGCCAAAGCCGGCTCCATGCTTGGTTCCGGCGGCGTCGTTGTCCTCGACGAAACCGTCTGCATGGTCGAATTCGCCCTCCGCACCATCAAGTTCTACCAGCATGAAAGCTGCGGCTGGTGCATCCCTTGCCGCGAAGGCACCGACTGGCTCAAAAAGTCACTCACGCGGTTACATATGGGCGGCGCCGTCGACAAGGATATCGACCAGATCAAGTACATTGCTGACAACATGCTGGGCCGCACCTTTTGCCCACTCGGTGACGCCGCGGCCATGCCGACTGCGGCCTTCGTCAAAAAGTTCCGCAAAGAATTTGAAGATCACCTCAACGGCAAGGGCTGCCCCTATCACCCGGCCCCGGACTACGAACTGGCAACCGTTTAAGAAACGAGACAGGAATGGCTGACGTAACCTTTACCGTCGATGGCAAGCAACTCACCGCCCCCAAGGGCACGCTGCTCATTGAGGCCTGCCGCAAGGCCGGCATTGAGATCCCGGCGTTCTGCTACTACCCCGGCCTCTCGCTGCAGGGCGCCTGCCGCATGTGCGTTGTCCGCGTAGAAAAAATGCCCAAGCTCCAGACCGCCTGCACCACCCCCGTCGCGGACGGCATGGTCGTCACCACTGAGAGCCCTGAAATTGCTCAGGCCCGCAAGGCCACCATCGAGCTGCTCCTCGGCAACCACCCCCTCGACTGCCCCGTCTGTGACGCCGGCGGCGAGTGCGAGCTGCAGGACATGACCTTCAAGTACGGCGCGCACCAGTCGCAGTTCGTCGAAATCAAGAACCACCGCGAAGAGCAGCAGTGGTCGCCCGTCGTCTACTTTGACCGCCCGCGCTGCATCCTCTGCTACCGCTGCGTGCGCGTCTGCGGCGAAGGCATGGACGTCTGGGCGCTCGGCATCCAGAATCGCGGCTCCGGCGCCGTCATCGCCCCCAACAAGCAGGATCACCTCGAGTGCGAAGAGTGCGGCATGTGCATCGACATCTGCCCCGTCGGCGCGCTCACCTCCGGCACCTACCGCTACAAGACCCGCCCCTGGGAAATGAGCCATGTCTCCACCGTCTGCACCCACTGCGCTGACGGCTGCAAGACCACCCTCGGCGTCCGCCGCGCAGACGACGGCATGGAAATCGTCCGTGGCGACAACCGCGACAAGAGCGGCTTCAACAACGACTTCCTCTGCATCAAGGGTCGTTACGCCTTCGACTTCGCCAGCCACGAAGACCGCATCACCCAGCCCCTGCTCAAGCAGCCTGACGGCCAGTTCAAGCCCGCCACCTGGGACGAAGCCCTCGACTTTGCCGGCAAACAGCTTCGCGAAATTCGTGACACCCGCGGTGGCAAATCCATCGGCGTCATCGGTTCCACCCGCATCACCAACGAGGAAGCCTACCTCCTCCAGAAGTTTGCCCGCACCGTCCTCGGCACCAACAACATCGATCACCACCGCACCGCGGACTATCCCAGCTTCCTCGCCGCTCTCAAGGCAAAGGGGCAAAAGGAAGCCTCCATCCGCGACTTCGCCGATGCAAAGGCCATTCTCGTCCTCGGCAGCGACCCCACCGAGCAGCATCCGCTCCTCGCCTGGCAGATTCGTAACAATGTCCGTAATAATCAGGCGCGCCTCTACGCCGCCAACCATCAGGACATCAAGTTGCGCCGCCAGGCCACCGGATTCCTCAAGATTCAGCAGGAAAACTACGGTGCGCTCATCGCCTTCCTTGCCGGCAATGAAAAAACCTTCGAAGGCAATGCCAACGCTGCTGGCTTCCGCGAGGCCCTCCGCAAGGAAGAGTCCATCGTCATCGCCTTCGGCTCCGAGTACCGTGGCCGCGACATCGAAGCCCTCATCGCCTTCGGCGCGGGCTTCCCGAACGTAAAGTTCGCCTGTCTCGGCGATTACGCAAACTCGCGCGGCGCGTCAGACATGGGCCTGCTGCCCGACCTGCTCCCCGGCTACGTTCCCGTCACCGGCGCCGGCAGCTTCATGCAGGAATACGGCGCTGCCCTGCCCCAGACCGCCGGCATGGACATGGTCCAGATGTTCGACGCAGCCGGGCGTGGCGAACTCGCCGCCCTCTATGTCGCCAGCGCAGACCCCGTCAAGCGTTTCGGCGTCGATCCCGCGGCTCTCAAGAACACTTTCCTCATCGTGCAGGACATGTTCCTCACTGAGACCGCGAAGCTCGCTGACGTGATCCTCCCGGCTGCCAATCTCTACGAGAAGGCCGGCACCGCCACCAATACCTACGGCGATCTCCAGCTCGTCAAGAAGGCCGGCGACAAGGCCGGCGTCCGCTCCGACTTCGATCTCATCGTCCGCCTCGCCGGTCACATGGGCCATGACATCAAGTCGCTCGTCCCCTTCGGCAAGGGCCTGCTCGCCGACTTCGGCCAATCCCGCGGCACACAGTCCGGCGAAGCCGATCGCCACGCTGTCTGGCTCACCGCGCATCAGTTGGAGCTCAAAGCGAGCCCCTTCGATCCATTCGCCATCTTCGACGAAATCCAGCGCCTCGTCCCTGCCTATGACCTCCCACGCCTCGACCTCATGGCCGGCAACGACGAGCATCTCAAGTCTGACCTTGTGCAGATCCAGACCGGCGCAACGCGCCGCGACCTGGTCCTGCCCTCCAATGACACTCTCTTTACCTCCGGCACGCTTGGCGAGTACAGCCAGATGCTGCACTCAGTGATGGAGTCCAGAAAGCAAAGCCCGGCAGAAACAGCCGCTGACTAATGATTAGGAAGGCCTGAACGACGTGAATTTTTGGTGGTTTCTTCTTCTGAGCATCATCAAGATCGCCGTGGTGCTGGTGATCCTGCTCACGGCTGTCGCCTACACGGTGCTGCTCGAGCGCAAGGTCGTAGGACGCATCCAGAACCGCTGGGGACCCAGCCGCGTCGGCCCCTTCGGCCTGCTCCAGCCGCTCGCCGACGGCGTCAAGCTCTTCCTCAAGGAAGACCTGTTGCCCACGGCCGTCTACAAGCCGCTCTACATCCTCGCGCCTGTCATCGCCCTCGCCTGCGCTCTCACTTCCATCGCAGTCGTGCCCTTCGGCGCTGATATCAAATTCAAAGGCGTCGATCTCTTCCAGATCGCCAACGTCAATATCGGACTGCTCGTCATTCTCGCCGTCACTTCGGTCGGCGTTTACGGCATCGCGCTCTCCGGCTGGTCCTCCAACAACAAGTACTCGCTGCTCGGAGCCCTGCGTTCCAGCGCGCAGCTTGTCAGCTACGAGCTCGCCCTCGGCCTCTCGCTCGTCGGCGTCGTCCTCCGCGCCGGTTCGCTCAACCTGCGCACCATCGTCGACGTCCAGGCCACCCACGGCGCACTCAGCTGGAACATCTTCGGCGGCTTCCAGATCGTCGCCTTCTTCGTCTATCTCACGGCAGCCTACGCGGAAACCAACCGCACTCCCTTCGACCTTCCCGAAGCGGAAAGCGAACTCACCGCCGGCTACCACACCGAGTACAGCTCCATGAAGTTCGCCATGTTCTTCATGTCAGAGTACGCAAACATGATCACCGTCTCGTGCGTGGCCACGCTGCTCTTCCTCGGCGGATGGTCCAGCCCCTTCGGTCATCTTTTCCCGTCCTTTGGGCCGGTCATCGACGCAATCCTTCCGGTCTTCTGGTTTGTTGCAAAGGTCTTCTTCTTCCTCTTCGTTTACATCTGGGTGCGCGGCACGCTGCCTCGCTTCCGCTACGATCAACTCATGGGCTTTGGCTGGAAGGTTCTGCTTCCTGTGGCGATTGCCAACATCGTCGTCACCAGCCTCTGGCTAGGGTTCACGAGGCCGCTGTGAATTACAATGATTTCCGGCTGCTGAAACGTTCCGCTTTTTTCTCTTTACCTCAGGCGACGCAAGCATGCATCTAGTTCTCTTCTTCATATTCGGTGGCTTTTGCGTGGCGGGAGCATTGAACCTCCTGCTGCAGCGCCACCCAATTAACAGCGCCCTCTCTTTGATTGTCGTCATGACGTCGCTGGCGGTGCTGTACCTGCTGCTCGGCGCGGAGTTCCTGGCCGCGGTGCAGGTCATTGTCTACTCCGGCGCCATCATGGTGCTCTTCACCTTCGTCATCATGCTGCTCAACGCGCAGCGTGAAGAGCGAACGCATGGCAGCCGCGCTGCTTACATTCTTGGCTTCCCCGGAGCCGCCGCGCTCTTTGCCCTGCTCACTTTTATCTTCATCTCCAACGGCAAGTCTCTCGGATTCGCGGTGCTCGGCCCGGACATGGTTTCAACCAGCCAGTTAAGCTCCGTCCTCTTCCGCGACCTGCTGCTGCCTTTTGAAGTCACTTCGGTTCTCATCCTTATCGCCATCCTTGGCGCGGTCGCGCTGGCCCGCCACCACGAACCCCACAAGGACGAATCAAAAACCCAGGGAAAGGAGCGCTAAGCATGGTACCTGTTTCCTACTACCTCATCCTCAGCGCCATCCTCTTCTCCATCGGCGTGGGCGCGTTCCTTATCAAGCGCAACATCATCACCATCTTCATGTCGATTGAGCTCATGCTCAACGCCGTCAATCTCTCCTTCGTCGCTTTTGCCAACTACTGGAACCAGATCAACCACCAGTTCAGCGGGCAGATTTTCGTCTTTTTCGTAATGGTCGTCGCCGCCGCCGAAGCCGCTGTCGGCCTGGCCATCATCATCGCGCTCTTCCGCACACGGAAGACCCTTAACGTTGACCAAGTGGACTTGATGAAGCTATGAACGGAATCCCCAATCTGCACCTTTGGCTGCTGCCCATTCTGCCCCTTGCCGGATTCCTGGTGAACGGCCTGTTCGGCCGCCGTCTGCCTAAGGCTCTGGTGACCGCGGTCGCCATCATCGCCACCGCCATCCCGCTGATTCAGGTCGCGACCATCGTCGCCCGTTTCAGCTCGCTTACCCTGCCCCATGTCGAGCGCGTCGCTACCTGGATCTCCGCCGGCCCATTCCATGCCGGCTTCACCTTCCAGCTCGACCAGCTCACCATGGTCATGCTCTGTGTCATCACCGGCGTAGGCTTCCTCATTCACGTCTACTCCATCGGCTACATGGCTCATGAAGACGGCTACTGGCGCTACTTCGCCTATCTCAATCTCTTCATGTTCTTCATGCTCACGCTGGTCCTCGCCAACAATTTCCTGCTGCTCTTCATCGGTTGGGAAGGCGTAGGCCTCGCCTCTTACCTGCTTATCGGCTTCTATGTCCTCAAGACCTCCGCCGCCGACGCAGGCAAAAAAGCCTTCATCTATAACCGCGTTGGCGACTTCGGATTCCTCCTGGCCATGTTCCTGATGGTCCAGCATTTCGGAACCCTCGACTACACCCAGGTCTTCGCGCAGATCATCGCGCACCCCGCATGGCAGGGCGGATTCCTCACCGCCATCGGCCTGCTGCTCCTGCTCGGCGCCACCGGCAAGTCCGCACAGATTCCCCTCTACGTCTGGCTCCCTGACGCCATGGAAGGCCCCACCCCGGTTTCGGCTCTCATCCACGCCGCCACCATGGTCACCGCTGGCGTCTACATGGTCGCCCGCGCGCACGTCATCTTTGACCGCTCCGCTCTGGCCCTGGGACTCGTCGCCGTCATCGGCACCGCAACGGCATTTTTCGCCGCCACCATGGCCGTCGCCCAGAATGACATCAAGCGCGTCCTCGCCTACTCCACC
>JAJZIF010000097.1 GCA_021810735.1 Acidobacteriota bacterium | reverse complement strand
CGCCAGTCAAGGCTTTCAAAGACTTCATCCTGGGCCTCCTTTCCGGTTCCGAAAGAACCGCCTTTACTTAATGAAGAATACTACTCATACAATGGCTATGTAAACAGTGTAGACGTAAAAGGGTCAAATCGGGAACACTCATGGACATGGAAGAAGGCCCTCCCAATCTGCTCCTGAAGGCTCTGGGCCAGAGAATCAGAGTGTTGCGGACAGAGCAAGGCTATTCGCAGGAGGCTTTTGCCGACAAATGCGGCGTCCACCGGACATTTATGGGGACCGTTGAGCGCGGCGAGAGCAATCTGAGCTTCCTGAACATTCACAGGGTAGCCGCCACCTTGGGTGTTACCTTGTCCGACCTTTTTCTCAATCTTGAGCGAACGGCACGAAAACACCCTGGACAAACGGATGCAAACAAAGTTAGAAAGCGAGCAGGAGGATCGAAGAGCCGTTAGCTGTTCGTATGGCCGGCGAAAGCACTCCCGGGCGACTCTTGGTGGAGATCGTCATTTTTTCACGCGACCGCTTCAGTCAACGATTCGAGCAATGCGTTCAAGAATGCAGACGAGCAATACAGGGTGAACGAGAACGCCATCACCGCCAAGGTTAGCCGCATGAATCTGACGCCGTACCATGCCAAGTATTTCGCGCATGAATTGACGAGACGCTTTTCTTCCGACAGTGTGGATAAGCTGGCGGGCGCCGTTGCCAGTGCGCAGGTTGATCTCAATCCCCATCAGGTTGATGCCGCGCTTTTTGCCTTCAATTCACCTCTCGCAAAGGGCGCACTTTTGGCAGATGAGGTCGGCCTTGGAAAAACCATAGAGGCCGGACTCGTGCTTTCGCAGAAGTGGGCAGAGCGAAAGCGCCGCATCCTGGTCATTACGCCATCGAATCTGCGCAAGCAGTGGTATCAAGAAATCACTGAAAAGTTCTTTCTCCCTTGCCGCCTTCTTGAAGCCAAGTCATACAATGCTGCCATTAAACAGGGGATCTTCCGTCCATTTGAGGCCAAAGAAATTGTCATCTGCTCGTATCAATTTGCGCGTGGCAAGGCGTCAGACATCGCGAATACCGCTTGGGACTTAGTGGTGATTGATGAAGCTCACCGTCTCCGGAACGTATACAAACCCAGCAACATAATTGCGAACACCTTGAAGCTGGCGCTTGCCAACGCTCCTAAACTGTTGCTCACAGCAACACCGTTACAGAACTCCTTATTGGAACTGTTTGGGCTGGTCAGCTTCATCGACGAGCGAACCTTTGGCGATCTGAAGAGCTTCCGGGAGCAATTCGCAAATCTGAGCCAGCAGCAAGTCTTCCAGACGCTAAAAGCGAGGCTTCGCCCCGTCTGTCACCGCACACTTCGACGGCAGGTAACCAGCTACATCCCTTTCACCAAGCGGATGCCCCTCTTGGAGAGCTTTACTCCAGAGGAAAGCGAAGATCGCCTATACGCCCTCGTCTCTGAGTACCTAACCCGTGACAATCTCCAAGCTCTTCCCGCCAGCCAACGCTCCCTGATGACGCTGGTTCTCCGTAAACTGCTCGCTTCTTCAACATTCGCCATTGCCGGGGCGCTCACATCCATTGCAAATAGGCTCAGAGCCAAGCTGCCTCAGCAGGAGGCAGCCGAGGCGGTTTCTGACGATTTGAGTGCGGACTACGAAGCCTTGAACGAGACTGCTGAGGAGTGGGCCGACGATCCAGGGCCAGAAGCCACTTCACCGCACCAGAAGGTGGCCATCGAGAAGGAGATCGCTGATCTGGAAAGCTTCGCGCAACTTGCCTCTTCCATCCATCACAACGCCAAGGGCAAGGCTCTGCTCAAGGCGCTCAACATCGTATTAGCCAAAGCCCGAGAGATCGGCGCGGCTGAAAAGGCAATCATCTTCACCGAATCCCGGCGGACGCAAAATTACCTGCTCCGTGTTTTGGCCGACAGCCCATTTGCGGATGGCATCGTTCTCTTCAATGGCTCAAATACGGATGACCGCTCCAAAGCAATTTACGCGACGTGGCTCCTGCGTCACAAAGGAACAGACCGTGTGACCGGCTCCCGGACGGCAGATATGCGTTCGGCTCTTGTTGACTACTTCCGCGAAGAGGGCCGCATCATGATTGCGACCGAAGCGGGAGCAGAAGGTATCAACCTTCAATTCTGTTCTTTGGTAGTCAACTATGACCTGCCTTGGAATCCACAACGCATCGAGCAGCGCATTGGCCGCTGCCACCGCTACGGCCAGAAGCACGATGTGGTTGTAGTCAACTTTCTTAACCGAAACAACGCCGCCGACCGGCGTGTTTTTGAGTTGCTGTCAGAGAAGTTCCAACTTTTTGAGGGCGTATTCGGAGCCAGTGACGAGGTTCTGGGCGCAATTGAATCTGGCGTTGATTTTGAAAAGCGAATTGCCGACATCTACCAGCGATGCCGTCAGCCGAACGAGATCAAGTCAGCGTTTGACCAGCTTCAATTGGAACTCAGCCTTGAAATCGACGAGGCTATGACCTCCACCCGGCGTAAACTGCTTGAAAACTTCGATGATGAGGTACGCGACAAGCTCAAAATCCGGGATGAGGCGTCCAGGGCGAATCTCAACCGATTCGAGCGGTGGCTGATGCAGGTCACTCAGCACGAGCTAGGCCAGAATGCCGAATTCCTTGGCGATTCAGCATTCCGGCTCCTCTCCAACCCATTCGCGCCAACCAACGGGGAAATCCCCCTTGGCCTGTACGAATTGCCTCGACGATCTGGGGAGGCACACCTCTATCGCCTCAACCATCCATTGGCGGAGTCAGTGGTCGATCAGGCGCGCACCCGCAACCTGCCGCCGGCCACGATCCGCTTTGACTATAATGGGCGCACTGGAAAATCTTCTCTGCTTGAGCCGTTAGTTGGAAGCTCCGGATGGCTCAGCCTGTCCCTGCTCTCTGTCCAGGCGCTTGACCAGGCCGAAGACCACCTGATTCTCGCGGGAATGACTGACTTGGGCATCGCGCTGGACCAGGAAACGATTTCACGCCTTTTCAGTTTGCCGGGTAACGCGGAGGCTTCGCAAGCGCCGTCGGAAGCAATCACTGCAACATTGAAGAGCCAGACAGACGAAAAGCAAGGCGTGATCCAAAAGGAGATCACAGAGCGGAACTTGAAGTTCTTTGCTGCCGAAACGGACAAGCTGGACGGATGGGCAGACGATCTCAAACTCGGGTTAGAACGCGAGATCAAAGAGCTTGAACGCGAAATCAAGGAAGCGCGTCGGGCCGCTATTTCGGCTTTAACATTGGAGGAAAAGCTCGTAGTTCAGAAGCAGATTCGGGCCTTGGAGTCGCAGCGCAACGACAAACGGCGAGCGCTATTCGATGCGCAGGATGCGGTCGATAAGCAGCGCGATACCCTGATCTCTCAGATTGAAGCCAAGCTCAGCCAGCAGGTAACGACGCAGCCTGTCTTTTTGCTTCACTGGAGCTTGCAGTAGACCGCCCAGGTATGGACACGCAGGAGGGAAGTTCGGATGCAAGACAGGCCAAACGACGAAACGGTTCCACCGAACCACGAAATCATCTTCTACTCCACGCCCGACGGAGCCGTGCGAGTCGAAGTTGTTTTCGAGGGTGAGACATTCTGGCTCACACAAAAGAAGATGGCGGACCTGTTTGGAATTGGGGTCCAAACCATCAATCACCACCTCCAGGAAATCTATAAATCCAACGAGTTAAACGAGATAGCAACTATACGAAAAATTCGTATAGTTCAAACCGAGGGTGCGCGGGAGGTCTCCCGCGAGGTGGAGTTCTACAATCTCGACGCAATCATCGCCGTGGGCTACCGCGTCAACAGCCGGGAGGCAACGCAGTTTCGCATCTGGGCGACCCAGGTCTTGCGCGAGTACCTTATCAAAGGATTCGTGCTCGACGATGACCGCCTGAAGCAGGGAAAGCGGCTCGGCAAGAACTATTTTGATGAACTGCTGGAGCGGATTCGATCCATTCGCGCCAGCGAACGGCGCTTCTATCTCAAGATCACCGACATTTACGAGCAATGCAGCATCGACTACAACCGGAATGCCGAGATCACTGAAACATTCGTCAAGACCGTGCAGAACAAATTGCATTGGGCCATCACCGTGCGCTGGGGGTTGGCGTGAGCAGGCATCTTCTGCGTCAACTGTCCCGTATCAATTAAACTGTTTACACTCGTGGTGTTGCAGATGTGATGGGCAGTCCGGCTTGCTGTTGGCAATTGGTTAGGACGCGCGGCATCAATGCTTTGGAGTGACGAAGTGAAGCAAGAATTTTTGAAGCCTAAACTCGTCGGCGAACGCTTCCAAGGTCACGCTGTTCCCCTTGAGGTGTTGAAAGACTTTGCTGCACTTCAGGAGATGCTCGTTGAGACTGCAAAGTGGAAGTTCCGTCAGGAACATCCTAGCCGCGAAAGAGTTCAGCGAAACTTTGCGAAGGATATAGAGCTTCAACTCGTTGGGATTGAAGATGGAAGCGCGAAGCTGATGATCGTACTCTCTTTTCTATCGCTGTTTCCGCCGCAGAATGTCAAGTATTTTGAAGCAGCAAAAGTGGAGATCGTCAATGCAATCGCGCAATCGGCGGAAGGAAAGTCTCCGCAGATGCCGCCCAGCCTGTTGAGCTATTTCGATCGATTCGGTCGCAGCTTGCGAATCGGAGAGTCAATTGAATTTCCGAACGGAGAACATCCCGCAGCACTTACTCCCGAAGTGAGAAAACAGCTCATTCATGCGGCGAGAGTGGAAGTGTGGACGGAAGAACTAGCCCTGCGAGCCAAGATTTTTGAGGCAGACGTATTGCACAACAGCTTTGAGTTTGAACTGAGCGACGGGACGCGGGCCAAGGCCCCGTTGGACGAAAAATACAGAGATGCTGTCATAGACGCCACGAGAGGGTACCACAACGGGGTCTTTATCCTGATTCAAGGTGTTGCCCAACGAGACCGTTCGGATCGGCTCAAAGGCTTTGAGTCCATTGAGCACGTTACACCTTTGGATCCTCTTGACGTGACCTTACGACTCGAACAGATTTCGGCTCTCAAGAACGGCTGGCTTGACGGTAAAGGTCTTGCTCCATCGAAGGACAAGCTGGAATGGCTGGCGGATGCTTTCGATACAAATTTCGATTCCGACCTGCCATTGCCGTACTTGTATCCCACTGCCGAAGGTGGCGTGCAGGCAGAGTGGGGTCTGAATGATTGGGCCGTTACGCTCGAAATCAATCTGGAGAATGAGCAGGGCGAGTACCAGGCCTTGAATCTCAAGAATCAGACCTGTACGGATCGAGTGATTGCTCTTGCTGAGCGGGATGGATGGACTCAACTCAATCAGGCGCTGAAGCAACTTGAGAGCCCGCAGGCGGAGGCCAGTCAGAGTGAAGCCTGAAACTCTCCTGTACCGGCAAATTCATCCGGACTTTGTCCAAAATGGGCGGCCAACCTCGCAGGCTTTCCGTCCTACACCCAAGGACGAAAATAAGCTGTCAGTTTACGATGGAGACAAGATTCAGCCCAAGGCGTCCTGGGAACATTACACAGGTACGCTGGGTTTGAGTTCGACGGGTGTGATGGCCATCTCGAATGCAGAATGTACAGCCCAGTTGCTTACTGTCAATGCCGATGGAATCCCTTTTCCCGAGCATTGCTCCATTGACTTCTCGGGCTTGACGGAAAGCGTCATTAAGAGAGCGGCCAAGATTCTGGCTCAGTTTGCGGTCACTCGTGGCTGGCTCTATCAGGACAGCCAGTAAGCACCGCCCCGTGTCCTTCCCAGAAAGCCAATATGAGCAAGAAGCAGAAGCTGGAATTGACGTGGATTGGCAAGGAGAACCGGCCGAAGCTGGAGCCGCGGATACTGCTTGAGGAGCCGGAGAAGTCGTATCACGCGGCGCATCGCGTATCGAAGAAGGACATCTTTGACAACCGGCTCATCTTTGGCGACAACCTGCTCGCGCTTAAGGCGCTGGAGCAGGAGTTCGCTGGCAAGGTGAAGTGCGTCTTTATCGATCCGCCGTACAATACCGGCTCTGCCTTTACACACTATGACGATGGAGTGGAGCACTCCATCTGGCTCTCGCTCATGCGCGACAGGCTGGAATTGATTCGCCGTCTGCTTTCGGAGGATGGCTCGCTCTGGATCACGATTGATGACAACGAAGCGCATTATCTCAAGGTATTGTGCGATGAGGTATTCGGACGTACCCAGTTCATTGCGAATGTTATTTGGGAAAAATCGGACAGCCCGAAGATGGATTCGCAGTTCTTTTCTTCTCGGCATGACCACCTACTCGTATTCAGTAAATCAGTCGAACACGTTCGTTTATCAAGAATTCAAATGGAAGCGCAGGCACATTACAACAAGACCGACGCTTCCGGTCGCAGATACTATACGAAGCCACTACGAGCAATGGGAAGTGGAGAAGACACCAGAGAAGCTAGGCCCAGCATGTATTTTTCACTCAGAGCGCCTGATGGTACAGAAGTTTTCCCTGTCAAGCCTGACGGCACGGATGGAAGATGGCGCTGGGGGGCAAGTAAGGTGACACAGGAGATAGCGAGAATTGAGTGGGTATCAGGTCGGACAGGATGGGTGCCCTACTTTCGTATTTACGAGGACACATCCAACGGACGCCCACCTGAAACAATTTGGCCTCATTCGGAAGTCGGCAGTAATCGTACTTCAAAAGCAGAAATCAAGGCGCTATTTTCAGATGAGGATGCGTTTACAACGCCTAAGCCAGAAGCTCTAATTGCGCGAGTTTTAGCGATTGGTTCTGCGGCGGGCGACCTCGTCCTCGATTCCTTCGCTGGTTCCGGCACAACCGGAGCTGTAGCTCACAAGATGGGCCGCCGATGGATCATGGTGGAGTTGGGAGAACACTGCCACACCCACATCATTCCGCGCTTGAGGAAAGTCATCGACGGCGAAGATGAGGGCGGCATTACCAAGGCCGTTGACTGGAAGGGCGGCGGCGGATTCCGCTATTACCGCATTGCACCATCCCTGCTCAAGGAAGACAAGTGGGGCAATTGGGTCATCAGCAAGGAATACAACGCCGCAATGCTGGCCGAGGCGCTCTGCAAGCTGGAGGGCTTTACCTACGCGCCCAGCGATTCCGTCTACTGGCAGCAGGGCTGTTCCACGGAGCGGGATTTCCTCTACGTCACCACGGCGCAACTGAATCACGATCAGCTCCAGCAGTTGAACGATGAAGTTGGATCGCAGCGCTCGCTGCTTGTTCTTTGCACCGCCTTTCGCGGCAGGGCCGACCGCTATCCGAATCTCACGGTGAAGAAGATTCCCAAGCAGGTGCTCTCCCGCTGCGAATGGGGTCACGACGATTACAGCCTCCAGGTCGAGAATCTGCCGAAAGCGCCGCCAAAGATGGGCCAACAAGGATTGTTTGCTGAGGAGGAAGGCCAATGAACCGCCATGTGAACGCCATCGCCGGACGTTTGAGCCTTCGCCCACCGCAGCGGGAATCGCTGGAAATCCTTGACCGCGTGACGGAGATTGCGCCGCCGAGAAAAGACGTTGATGTGGATGCAGCTCTTGCGGTCATTCACTCGGAGTTCCCATCCGTCACCAACTTTGAGCGCGACTTTCCATCGCTTTGCTTTGCCCTGGCCACCGGCGTAGGCAAGACGCGGCTTATGGGAGCATTCATCAGCTACTTGCACCTGGCGCATGGGATCAACAATTTCTTTGTACTGGCACCGAACCTTACAATCTACAACAAGCTGATTACCGACTTTACGCCGAACACTCCGAAGTACGTCTTCAAGGGAATTGCGGAGTTTGCGACGGAAGCTCCCGCGATCATCAACGGCGACAACTACGAGGCTATGACCAGCTCTTTGTTTGACGCCACGCTCCGCTGCAAGATCAACATCTTCAACATCTCAAAGATCAACTCCGAGGTGCGCGGCGGGAAGTCGCCGCGGATCAAGCGGCTCTCGGAGTACATCGGCGAGAGCTACTTTGAATACCTGGCCGGACTGCCGGACCTCGTTCTGCTGATGGACGAGTCGCACCGCTACCGGGCATCGGCGGGCGTTCGCGCCATCAACGAACTAAAACCGGTGTTGGGTCTTGAGCTTACCGCGACACCGTTCGTTGAATCTCAACGCGGTCCGGTGCCGTTCAAAAACGTGATCCTCGATTACCCTTTGGGCAGGGCAATGGCCGATGGCTTCGTAAAGGAGCCAGCCGTCGTCACCCGGAAAGACTTCAATCCAGCCGGAATGTCCACGGACGAGATTGAGCGCATGAAGTTGGAGGATGGCGTTCGCTTGCACGAGAGCGTCAAAGTGCAATTGGTGACGTACTCCCGCGAGTATTCGCACGAGATCGTGAAACCATTTGTGTTGGTAATCGCCCGCGACACCACTCACGCAAAACAGTTGCTTGACCTGATTGAATCGGAGCAATTCTTTGCGGGCAACTACAAAGGCAAGGTGATCCAGGTCGATTCGAGCAGGACCGGTGCGGAAGAAGAGGAGATGATTGAACGGCTCCTGAAGGTGGAACACACCGACGAGCCAACCGAGATCGTCATCCACGTCAATATGCTGAAAGAGGGTTGGGACGTGACCAATCTCTACACGATTGTTCCGCTGCGCGCGGCGAATGCCCGCACTCTAATCGAACAGTCCATCGGGCGCGGATTGCGGTTGCCGTACGGCGAGCGTACCGGCGTCACGGCAGTTGACCGGCTCAACATCGTCGCTCACGACAAGTTCCAAGAGATCGTAGATGAGGCGAATAGAGCGGATTCTCCGATCCGTTTGCAACAAGTAATTCTGTCTTCCGAGGAACTGGAAAAGAAAACAGTCACGGTCGTTTCGCAGTCTCAACTTGCAACAAGACTTGGTCTGGATATTCCGCAACCGAGCGGCACAACGTTCACGATGCCAGCCGTTCAGCCGGAGTTCACAAACCCGCAAGATCAGCGCGTTGCCCAAATCGCTTACAGCGTCATTCAGAAATACGAGAACCAGCCTGAGAAATTGCCGTCTCTGACGCATCTGTCTAAGCCTGAAATCCAAGCGGAGATTGTCCAAGCGGTCACGGAACAGTACACACCTACTCAATTGACGCTGGAGGGTGTTGTTGAGAACCCGGACTTCGCCGCCATCGTCAAGCAAACGAGCAATCTCATTCAACAGCAATCGATAAATATCCCGCGCATCCTGGTTGTGCCGACCGGCGTCGTTCGCTCAGGGTATCGCCCTTTCACGCTAGTGCTCGATTCAATGCGCTATCCCGAACCGGCAGAGGAGATTTGGGTACAATATCTTCGGACCGGCCAGCGTGAATTGCAAACTCTCGGCATTGGCGGCATCGAAGAAAAGCGGTTTGAGGATTATGTAGTCAGCGGACTAGTGGACTTTGATGATGTGTCCTATGACGACCATGCCGACCTACTCTACGATCTTGCCTCGCAGACGGTGAAGCACTTCCAAACATATCTCACGACTGAAGGCACGAAGAAGGTGTTGCGCTGCCATCATCGCGACATTGCGCGATTCATCCATTCGCAGATGCAGGAGCATTTCTGGGAAGAAGCAAGCGGATACGAGACGAAAGTGATGAAGGGTTTTTCGGAATTAAAGCCCAGCGCGTACACGGCGGCGGCGAACGAACCGATCCTTGATTACCGCGATTCTCCGGAAGACAAAAGCAATATGAACAAGTACCTCTTCGGCGGCTTTGCTTTTTGCCTGTATCCGGTGGAGAAATTTCAGTCTGACTCTGAGCGCAGACTCGCGGTGATCCTTGAACGCGAGGGGTTCAAATGGTTCAAGCCCCGCAAAGG
>JAJZIF010000096.1 GCA_021810735.1 Acidobacteriota bacterium | reverse complement strand
CGGAGCGCTGCATGTCCGTGACTTCTTCGGGGCGCTCGTCGATGAGGAGGACGATCAGGACGACCTCGGGGTGGTTCGCGGTGACGGAGTTGGCGATGGCCTGCAGCAGCATGGTTTTGCCGGTGCGCGGCGGGGCGACGATGAGGCCGCGCTGGCCCTTGCCGATGGGGGTGAGCAGATCCATGACGCGCCCGCTGATGTTTTCGCGGACGGTTTCCATCTTGATGCGCTCCTGCGGATAGAGCGGCGTCAGGTTGTCAAAGAGGATCTTGTTGCGGGTTTCTTCGGGCGACTCGAAGTTGATGGCTTCAATCTTGACGAGCGCGAAATACTTTTCGCCCTCATGGGGCGGGCGGACGTTGCCGCTGATGGTGTCGCCGGTCTTGAGGTCGAATTTGCGAATCTGGGAAGGGGAAACGTAAATATCGTCGGGGCCAGGGAGATAGTTGTAATCGGGGGAACGCAGGAAGCCATAGCCGTCAGGAAGGATTTCGAGGACGCCCTCGGCAAAAATGTGACCTTCTTTTTCGCTCTGCGCCTGCAGAATCTTAAAGATGAGGTCCTGCTTCCGAAGGCCGCTGGCTCCTGGAATTTCGAGCGAGCGCGCGATACGGCTCAGCTCAGTAATATTTTTCTCTTTTAACTCAGAAATGGTCATGTGTACCTACGGTGGGATATGGATCGATGAGAGGTAGTAAGAAGAAGGGATGAGGAGGATTTTGGAAGGTTCAGGTTTGCGCAGCCCGGGGGACAGGCCGCGCTTAGGCAGCGCGGCGCTGTTGAGACTGGGCAGCGGACTTGTGAGCAGCCGCCGGAGGCAAGGAACCCTGCATGGGATTTGCTCCATGGAAATGGGCCAGCACTTCATTCGTCGTGTCCTGCAGACGGGTGCTGGGCTTATGAAGCTTGCGGGTCGCCTTGGATGCGAGCTGGCAGAGCTGGTAACGATTGCTTACATGGGTTAATGCCCCAAAAACAAGATCAGAGCGCATAAAGATCAAATTCCTCCTGTACTACGACGGGCCAAAAATGATTATGAGAGGCCAAGTGTGAGAGAACTATGGAACATATACTTAGACGCTCAAGACCGCCGGTTTGGTCACAAATTCTCAACGGCTGGAGGCAAATTTTTCGCCCCGACAGTAACGTAAATCGGTCACTTCGCGTATCTGGCCGTGCTCTGAGGAGACGCAACGGGTTGATGCACCGTTCAGGGTGCTGACCGCAATGCGCGCATCATCTGAAACAGGGAGCCAGAGACGGAACTGACACGAAAGCCCTAAAAAGAGACTTCACGAGCTACCAGCCATGAGTACCGTAAATGGAGTTGCGTTTGAGGTCAACAACTTTTTTTCGAAAATTGCATAATTGTCATTCCATGATTGGAATTCTTTGTTAAGTGCATGTTTTTCAATGGATTACGTTTTTCAGTTTCGGAGTTCCCGGCATCGTGGCCGCGTCATATACCAAAATCCATAGAAAGTTGGCGCGTTGCAACGATCAATTCCAGTAGCTGCGGTCCAAGGTGCGGTACTGGATGGCTTCGGCAATGTGGGGAAGCGAAACGGACGCCTCACCTGCCAGATCGGCAATCGTGCGGGCGACCTTGAGGATGCGGTCATGGGCGCGAGCGGTGAGGCCCTGCTGTTGCATGGCGCGCTCGAGGAGCCGCTCGGCGTCAGGGCTCAGTTCACAGTAGCGGCGAATCTGGGGGGTGCTCATCTGCGCGTTGGAGTAGGTCCTGAACTTGGCGTGGGTGGTTTCTTTCTGGAAGCGCTCGGCCTGGATGCTACGGGCCTTGAGTACGCGTTCGCGAATGGTGGTGGAGCTTTCGCTGGCGGCGCCCGATCGCAACTCGCGGTACTGGACGGCGGGGACTTCGATGTGGATGTCGATGCGGTCGAGCAGCGGCCCGGAGACCTTGGCCACGTAGCGTTGAATGATGGGCGGCGTACAGTGGCACTCGCGGGAGCGGTCGTTGAAGTAGCCGCAGGGGCAGGGATTCATCGCGGCGGCGAGCATGAAGGCGGCGGGAAAGCTGAGCGACATGGAGGCGCGGGCGATGACGACATTGCGATCTTCGAGCGGCTGGCGCATGACTTCGAGCACGTTGCGGGGAAACTCGGGCAGCTCATCGAGAAAGAGGACGCCATTGTGGGCCAGGGAGACTTCGCCGGGACGCGGGATGACGCCTCCTCCGATGAGGCCGGCGTCGGAGATGGTGTGGTGCGGTGAGCGGAAGGGACGGTGCGTGACCAGGCCAGCTTCGGCGTCGAGCACCCCGGCGACGGAGTGAATCTTGGTGGTTTCGAGAGCTTCGTCGAAGCTGAGCGGCGCGAGGATGGAGGGCAGCCGCTTGGCGAGCATGGTTTTGCCGGAGCCGGGCGGGCCGATCATGAGGATGTTGTGGCCGCCGGCGGCCGCCACTTCAAGAGCGCGCTTGGCGGCCTGCTGTCCGCGAACGTCGGCGAAGTCGGGACCGTGGTACTGCTGTTCGGAGAGAACCTGCTCGGCTTCGATCCTGAATGCGGGAGTGTGGATGCCGCCATTCCCGGCGGCGTTGAGGAGTTCGCGGGCCTGATTGAGCGTCTCGACGGGATAGACCGAGACGCCGTCGACCACAGCAGCCTCGCGGGCATTCGCTTTGGGGATGACGAGGTGACGAATACCACGCTCGCGGGCGGCCACGGCAACGGGCAACATGCCCGGGACGGGACGGAGAGTGCCGTCGAGACCGAGTTCGCCGATCAGCAGGAACTGGCTGAGATCCTGCAGTTGCAGCGCGCCGTATGCGCCGAGGATGCCGATGGCCATGGGCAGGTCAAAGCCGGAGCCTTCTTTTTTGATGTCTGCCGGCGCGAGGTTGATGACGATTGTCGTCGGCGGGATGTCGAAGCCGGAGTTCTTGATGGCCGCGCGGACGCGATCGCGGCTTTCGCGCACGGCGGCATCGGGCAGGCCCACGGTGTGGAAGCGGTCTTCGAGGGTCTTGATGCCGGAGAAGTCGACTTCGACATCGATGATATTGGCGTCGATGCCGTAGACGGCGGCGCTGAGCGCTTTGAAAAGCATAAGGGTGGTCGCGTCTCAGGATCGCCCGACTGGAACAGCAAAGGAAACGGTACTAAAGACACCCTCAGGAAGAAAGAGCCGCCGGTGAACCGGCAGCTCTTCGATTCAGACAGCAGAATCAGCCTGCCATGCTGGCAGAAGGGTGCACGGGGGCAATCGCGATGCGCAACTGCGTGCCCGCAGGCAGGCGAATCTTGCCGCGCTTGCTCAGGAATGTCCCGGAGACATGGCTGAGGACTGCAGCTTGCAACGAGACATTGTTGAGGACACCGGCTTCCTGGTCAATTTTTTCTTTTGGGGAAACCGGATGCGAGGTGTCTGGAAAATATTGTGACTCGCCAGAGTAGAATCCATCGGCCGGAGGCATGGCGCCGAGGAGTGTGGCTTTGATGGGGACGACGTGGCCGTTCTTCAGGCGCGCCTCGCTGAAGACCAAACCGACACGGGTCGTTTTGTTATGCCCCCGCTGCAGTTGGCTGACTTTTCCGATGAGTTGTGTATTGCGTGGAAGCACCATCCCATGATCCGTGCGCAGTTCCATGGTGAGATGTGCGGTAACGCGTTGCCCGAGCGATATGCGGCTGGAGTTGAGAGCGTGATTCAGCTGTGCATTTGTGCTCATCAGCTGCATGGTTGCAGGCGAAGCCGCCGTGGAAGCAGCCAGAGCAGGCCCCACGGCGAACAGGATGGTCGCCAGAGAAAGTGCGGCGGACCGGAAAGTGCGGGTAAGAGACTTCATAGTCGGATACTCCTTTGGCTGCTCGAGGAGCATCTGTCGTGCACGGTCGAACCGGGTCCTCCGAGCAGCGATCTAATCGTTGGACGCAGGCGTAGCTCGGGCGGCGAAGTTCCGGCGAGGAAAATCGATCCATCGAAAAAGGTTGCCTGAGAAGGTCAAAATGGCACGTGTTGCGTCGGGGACCATGGACCTGGGCATGTTCTCGTTGGGCGCGACCGAGCCTGCCGTGCAGATGCGGCGCGACGGCAGGGGGCGATTGGAAAAACTGTCTAATTGACGAGGGCGACGCGTTCGAGTTCCGCCTGCATGCACTCAGGTGAGCAGGTCATTCGTTCGATCTGGAGAGCGACTTCCGCCACCCGTTGGGAGTCCACGCTGTATCCGCGGCCCATAAGGAAGGTGGTGAGGATTTCGGCTGCCTGCCTGCTGTCAATTCCCGCTCGCAGCAGGTCGGCGCGCAGATTGGCGAGTTCGGCTGCGGAGAACTTCTCGACTTGATCTGGCCGGGTATTCATGGGCTCTTTCCTCTGCCTGTTTAGACACGTGAGGCGGGGTATGTGTTGCTGGGCTAGGGGTGAATTTGGTCCTGCTCCTTCATGACGCAAGTGAGCGTCTTCGCTGCAGCCGACTGAGGTATCGGACGGAAGAACGTCAAGGGTTACGAGATTGCGCGCTCCACAATGAGTACGGGGATGCCGTCTTTGATCTTGTACCGGCGCCCGCAGGCCTTACAGGTGATGGACGGTTCTTCCCCAGCGATGGTGAGCGGGCCGCGGCAAGCAGGACATACAATCAGGTCGAGCATGCGCGTAATGTTGTCAGCGACGGGCATAGAAGCAGTGTACCGGCGCCGCGTAAGGAGTTGGATTTGCTACGAGTGGGATTGACGGGCGGAATCGGGAGCGGCAAGTCGACGGTCGCCCAGATGTTTCGGGAGCAGGGCATCGAAGTGATCGAAGCCGACGCGGTGGGGCGGGAGCTGATGGAGCCGGGGCAGAGCGCCTACCGCGCCATCGTGGAGCACTTTGGACCCGAAGTGGTGCGCGCCGATGGCCGCCTGGACCGTGCGCGCCTGGCGGAACTCGCCTTTGGGCAAGGGCGGCTGAAGGAGCTCAATGCGCTGGTGCATCCGCCGGTGATTGCCGCGCAGGAGCGGTGGATGCGCGAGATTTTTGCCCGCGATCCCCATGCCGTTGCGATGGTGGAATCGGCGCTGATTTTTGAGGCGAGCCGTGGTGAGAATGCCAGTGTGCCGGGATGGCGGGACCGATTTGACCGGGTGCTGCTGGTGACTGCGCCCGATGCAGTGAAGATCGAGCGATATGTCAGCCGGGTGCTGGCTGCAGAGCCGGGTCACTCGAAGGAACGCGCAGCGGAGGTGGAACGGGACGCGCGTGCGCGGCTGGCGCGGCAGATTCCGGATGGGGTGAAGATTCCTCTGTGTGATGCAGTCATCGACAATTCGGGTACAGTCGAGGCAACCCGGCAGCAGGTTGAGCGCCTTGCCGCGGCGTTGCATACCGCGGCGAAAACGATTCGTAACTAAGGCGGTAGACTGGAATCAGCACTTCTTGTGCCGGTGGCGTACGTGGCTCTTGCCGGCAGTTTAGAGGCGCTATTTGCTTCAGGGGGTTGTCGGCCCGGAAGCAAATAGCAGTCCCCTGGTAAGGATACGCATGAAACTCCGTCAAATTGCATTGGTGCTGCTCATGGTGGGCGGCTTCTGGTTTCTTCTTTCGCACCTTGGCTCCGAGGGAAATTTCGGCGTATTTGCCAAGCCCGATCCCTCGTCGTTGACGCTGAATGTAGTGAACACCGAGCCCAAATATCTGCCCGAAGAAGAAAACAATATCAATGTGTATAAGCGTGCTCTGCCGTCGGTGGTGAATATCACCTCGACGTCGGTGGGGCTGAATTTCTTCTATGGGCTGGTGCCGCAGCAGGGGCAGGGTTCGGGCTTTATTCTCGATAAAGCCGGATACATTCTGACCAATTATCACGTGATTGCCGGAGCGCAGAACATCGAAGTGCAGACTTGGGACAAGCACCGCTACAAGGCGACGCTGGTGGGCGGAGATCGCGCTCACGACCTGGCGTTGCTAAAGATCGATGCGCCAAATTTGCAGCCCGCGGTTCTGGCCAGTTCAAAGAACCTGCAGGTGGGGCAGCAGGTATACGCCATTGGCAATCCCTTCGGATTGAGCGGGACGATGACCTCGGGCATTATCAGCGCGATTCGCTCCGTGCGCGGCCCGACCGGAGTACTGATCCAGAATGCGATTCAGACCGATGCGCCGATCAATCCCGGCAACTCGGGCGGGCCGCTCCTGAACTCCCAGGGCGAAGTGATCGGCATCAATTCGATGATTGCTACCAATCCGAACAACCAGGTGCAGGTGGAGCAGAGCGCCGGTATCGGCTTTGCGATTCCAATCGACACGGCGAAAGCGGTGCTGCTGGATCTGAAGCGTTATGGGCATGCGATGCGTCCGACACTGGGCATTGAAACACTGCCGATTGGGCCGTATCTGGCGCAGCAGATGAATCTACCGGTGAATTATGGACTGTTGATTGAGCGGGTCTTTCCGGGTGGTCCGGCGGCCCAGGCCGGTCTACATGGCGGCAACCAGATTGCCTACCTGGGGAACCAGCAGATTTATATCGGCGGCGATCTGATTGTGTCGATGGATGGGCACCAGGTGACGAATCAGCGGGACATGTCGGACATCATGGACGGGCTGCGACCGGGAGAAACGATCACCATCACCGCGTATCGTGGCAGTCGCAAGATGATCTTCCATGTGAAGCTGGGCGTGGCAGGCGAGAACGGACCTGAAGAAACTGCACAGAACCGTGTGCCGGCACAAAGTGTGGTGCACGCCGCCCTCTATCATGTTTTTCACGCCGGAAAATCGTAAAGGGAAAGCGACCGTAGAGGCAGGATGGCGAACGGTATGAATATTCTGACGTCTGCTCTTGCAGCAACGGGCGTGGCAGGGCTGGCCGTGGGCGGATTCGCGTACGCGGCTCTGTGGCCGGGGTCACAAATTTTCGGCAGCACGATTCGCGGCGGGAGCGATCCGAGCGAGATTGCCCTGACCTTTGACGACGGCCCGAATGACGCTTGTACGGGGGCGCTGCTGGAGGTGCTGGCGAAGCATGACGTGCGTGCCACGTTCTTCATGGTGGGTCAATATGCGCGCCAGAGCCCGGCGCTGGCGAGGCGCGTGCATGAGGCAGGGCACCTGGTGGGGAATCACACGGTGACGCATCCACTTCTGGCGCGTGCCTCTCCGCGACGCGTGCGCGAGGAACTGGCTGGCTGCAACGCGATTCTGGAAGACACGCTGGGCGAGCCGGTACGGTATTTTCGCCCGCCGTTTGGCGGCAGACGCCCGGACGTGCTGCGTACGGCGCGGCAACTGGGACTCGTTCCCGTGACGTGGAATGTGACCGGTCACGACTGGGCGCAGAAATCCGCGGAGGAAGTCTACGGAATCGTGAAGGCAGGGATTGCTCGCAACCGGCGACGCGGCAGGGGATCGAATGTGCTGCTGCACGATGGCGGCCACCTGACCATGGGCGCAGACCGCAGCCGCACCCTGCGCGCAGTGGAAATGCTGCTGGCGCAGGATGCGGCGGGCCGCAGATTCGTGACCGTCGACCGATGGGATTCGGTTTAGTGGGATGAGGGCGGAACGTATTCCTTGGGCAGAGCGGAGCCTTCGCCGAAGAAGAATTGATTCATCTGCTCGACGAGAAATTCCTGTGCCTGAGGTGTCCAGGGTTGCAGGCGATATTCATTGAGCAGCATTTTCTGGTGTTCGACCCATTCGCCCCAGGCTTTTTTCGAGACATTTTGATAGATTTTCTGTCCAAAGTCGCTGTCAAAAGGCGGCTCGTTGAGCCCCTCCATTTCCTGCTTGTAACGTACGCAAAATACTGTGTGTGCCATAGTCCTCACTCAGTCTTCATTTTACGACCTGGGCTGGTTCGGCCTGAAGTTGCAGAGGCGGCTCGAAAAGCGCGACGTGGCCATCGGGCGTTCGTTCGAGCGGAGGAGCATATAAGCCGAGCAGCGTACGGGTCCACCAGACACCTTGCGTGCGCTTCTCTTCCGGCGTGCTGAACCAGTACTGCCAGACAACGGTGCGGACATACCTGGGTGGCGCCGATGGGAAGGGATTGCCCGCGAAGAGTTGAAGGACGGCGGGACTCCCCAGCAGAAGGCGAGCCTCGCAATTCAATACAAACGGGTATTGTCTCCAGTTTCCAAGCGAGGCGAACCACAGGTTCCAGTCAAAACGTGGTTGGTAGGGTGCGTAGATGCCGGGCGCCTGATGGACATTCTGCGGCTGATAGCGATAGGGGTAGGCCGTCCAATGGACGCCGTCGTTGGAACCCTGGAATTCGATGAGGTAGCGCGCAGGCGTCATGACGGCGAAGAGGCCATATCGGTTGGCGATGCGAAAGGGCGCAAGGGCGTAGATGGGCTGTTCGGGCAACGGGACGCCGCGCCAGGCGAGCTGCAGCACGGGGACGATCGTCCCATAGAAAACCCAGCAAAGGATGAAGGCGACGAGGCTGATTCGAAGCGTGCGCAGACTCCGTCGCCAGCGCGGTGGACGCACCGATGGAGCTTCCTCGGTGATGGAATCTTCTTCGTGCGCAGGGCTTGTTTCGGTTGTTTCTTCGGCTGTCTTCTCGCTTTCGGATGGGTGTTGCGAACGCTGAAAGCTCTTGCGCCAGCGTGTGGGGATGAAGCGGATCAGGGTCTGGTCTTCCAGCAGAAGAATGCCGAGCGAGAGCACGAGGTAGTTGAGGAATGCATAATTCGCGGTGAGGATGACGCCGATTTGCCACGCGGTGACGAAGCAAAAGCAGAAAATGCGCCAGCGCCGCGGCAAAAAGGCCAGGAAGACGACGCCAAGTTCCATGACCAGCGTGGCGCCAGCTGTGGCTTTTTGAAACCAGTGCGGCAAATGCTCAAGATACCAGCCGATCCAGGTGGGCAGCGGGCCATTCTGGTAGTAGTGGTACATGGCGGTGAAGTTGCGCCATGTTGGGTCGCCGCTTTCGAGCTTGACCACACCGGACTCGAAGTAGATGCGGAACCACTCCCAGAGCAACAGAAGGCGGGCGGCGCGAATGGGCACCGAGCCGAGTCCCCAGCCGGGCCAGAGCCCGCGTGGAGCGAGAAAGAGCACGAGAAAGCCCGCGGCCAGCAGCATGCCATCGGACTGGTAGGAGGCGAAATCCTGCGCGGCGCCGATGAAAGATAAATAGCAGACGAAGCAAACGAAGAAGCTAAGGCGCGGCCACACGTTGACGGCGGCCAGCACTGAGGCGGCCAGGCCAATCCAGCAGATGGCCATGAGCATATGCGAGCCGGCGGAGAGCCAAAGCAGCGTGGGCGCGTACCAGAAGCGGAGCAGGCCGAAGGCTTCCGTGACTTTTGGCAGGTACTGATCGGCCGGAAGCAGACCATCCGGGCCGATGAGTCCGCGGATCTGAAACAGCAGGGAAAAGAACGCCGAAAAGTAAATGAGCGCAAGCGCACGCAGGAAGAGCCAGCGTGCAACGAAGTGGTTGCCGTCGCCATAGACGGGGTCGAAGAAGCCGCGGAACATGGTGGACGCGCGCTTGCGTGCCTGGCGGCCGTCGTCGAGTTGGGCAAGGTTCTCGAACATTTCTCGCGCCGTGGCGAGACGAATCCTCGGCAAGCGCATTTTACCGGGAAAGCGGGGACCGATGGAGATATTCCGGCGGGGCTACTCGAGGGGCTCGGCAGGCTTGCGGAAACGCGGCTTCTTCATGAGGTAGCCGATGGGAATAAGGCAGGCTGTGAGCAGGACAAGGATATGAACGGTATCGACATAGGCCAGAGCGCGGGCCTGCTGGTGCATGATGGCGTAAATCTGCGCGGCCGCGGCGTGTCCGGCATTGCTTGTGCCGGCTCCGGCCTGGGCCAGAAACGCGGCCATAGCGTGATGGAGCGATTGGTAGTTCGGCGAGGAGGGATT
>JAJZIF010000095.1 GCA_021810735.1 Acidobacteriota bacterium | reverse complement strand
GCCTTCCCATGCGTAATACCACTCGAAGGTAAGGATGAACTTGTGCGGGCCGAGCATGCGGCGGAGGAAAGCCTGGTATTCGCTGCCTTGTAATTCGGCGATGAATTCCTTCCACGGAGCTGCGAGGTCGAGATCGGGCCTGTAGTGCAGGAGGTAGCGGTCGTGCGGGGCTTGTCCATAAGCGCGTTTGACGCCGACAAGGCGATTGAAGCCGGCAACATCGGGCATGGTCTGGCGCAGGTTCTCATATCCGTCGGGGGTTAGTGGATTTTCCAACGAGACCCATGGATATGGCTGCCGGGTTTGGAAATCCTGGGGAGAAGCAATTTGTATGGAAGCAAGATTCAGATGCTGCATTCAGGCACCCCTCAGAAGAGATATTCGGTGACAGATTTGTCGGAACGATCCACCGCATCAGCAGCAATTCGCCCTGAGACGGGGAAGCGATTCAAACGCAAATTCACGAGAGACGAAGCGTACGGCCGGTCCCGTTTCGTGCCAGGCAGGAATCCGACTCAGGGAAGAATGGTCAAGGCGAGTCAAGTGTGCCGTCTGTGACATGGGTCACATGGATACGTCTGCGCAGGTTTCGAAAAGGTGTCAGCGATCTGACGGGGAGGTATTTCCGGGCAGGTGGCGCAAGGGGATGACTGAGCACCGGAAGCAAGGACTGCGGCAGGAATGTTGCGTTCGCTTCAGGCGGAATCAGATTCCAGCCAGATAACGCTGGCAGAGGCGCGTTCAGGTCCGATCGAATTTGAGGCGAATATCAGGGGCAATCAATCAAAGCGCGCGCAAACGAGCATCTGCCACTGACAATCGTGAGGGGATGGACAGCCTGCCAGCCTCCTTGGCAGGCTGCCCTGTTTAGCTTAGGTTTTTGACCGCTTCCATGATGATGTAACCGAGAATTCCGAGTCCCATGAGGCATGTGACCGCGGTGGCAGCGTAGACATAGGGTGTGAGTTTCTTGGCGCGATTGAGTATCAGTTCCTGCTCGTGTTGCTGATGTTCGGCATTTGCATCGAGGTACAGCTGATCTTCCTCGTTCTGAAGCAGTGTTCCCCGATAGATCAGGAGCGCGGCGAGAATTGTGGCTACAGCAGCCCAGACGATCCAAATGATTGGCCTAACGCCCATACAACACCTCCGGTGTATTGACAGAGGCGGCTCCAGATACCAGAGGCCAGCAACTGCCTCGGGGCAGGAGGGGCCGTCGACTGCATATTAGCCCCGGTGGGGGGGATTTGCACAGTGATTTTCAACATAGTCTTTGAGTTATGAGTTGACAGTCTGGCGACCTGTGCCGCCGAAGGGGGCGCTGGGCGGGAAAGTGGTTTGATATCAGCGGGTTTCCGGTTGGGGGGAATCGCGGGGAAGAGTGGGCGCATCCAAGTAAAGGCCGGCAGTGCGCTGGAAATTGTGGCATCTGCCGGTACATCGAAGGTAAACTGTAAAGAGGAACTTCCAAGGAGATTTGCCCATGGCAACCGCAACCAGCACCCCGGAGACTGCACAACTAACCACCCCGCTGACCCTGACCGGAACGGCAGTCGCGAAGGTGCGCGAAATCATGGCAACGCAGGATCCTTTGCCGACCGGGCTGCGCATTGGCGTGGTAGGCGGCGGTTGCTCGGGTTTCCAGTACTCGATGTCGTTTGAGAATCAGGCCGGGATGATGGACAAGGTACTAAATTTCGACGGGTTAAAGGTGTATGTCGATGCGACGTCGCTGATGTACCTGCAGGGCTGCGTGGTGGACTACGTGGAGACGCTGGAAGCGGCCGGGTTCAAGTTCGAGAATCCGAATGTGAAGAACACCTGCGGCTGCGGATCATCGTTCAGCGTGTAACGCGGTACTACGAGATTCCAGGCAAAAGGCTCGCTTCGGCGAGCCTTTTCTATTGTGAGGAACTGGAACCGGAGTTGCCGGAGCCGGATGAATTGGTGCTGCTTCCAGAGTTGCTGGAGTTTCCGGAGTTATTGCTGTTTCCGGAATTGCTGGAACTGCCGGAGTTGGACAGCGGGTTGGAACTGCCGAAACCGTTGCTGCCGCCGAAGAGACTGTTCGAGTTGCTGGAAGATTTGTTGGAGCTATTGGAGCCGTTCAGGCTGGTGGCGCCGTTGAGATCGCTCTGGCTTCCGCCGAGGATGGAGACTTTGGCACGCAGCTCGTCAACGATGGGATCGTAATTGAACTCCCAGCGGTCGTAGTTACTCTGGGCGCGGTAGTCGACAATGGAGTGCCCCTTGATGGGCGGTACGACGCCGACAAAAGGTGCACTGGTGTGGAAGCCATCACTTGAGGAGGTGGGCGATCCGAGGGTGGAGGAGCCGTTGAGGCCACCCGTTGGGCTGGAGCCACCCGTTGGGCTGGAGCCGAGCGTTGGGCTGGAGCCGAGCCCGGAGCCTCCCAGCGATCCGCCCATGGCAGATCCAGGGGCGGAGGAGGAAAGTGGGCTGGAGGTGGGTCCGGCACCAAAGCCCATGCTGCTGTTGCCGGAGGTGCTGCTGGCAGAAGGGGCAGATGCGCCGGAACTGGAACTACCCGATACCGCATACATACCGCCGGAGGCCTGGATCGAGCCGAGATCGGAGAGCGGCTTTCCGAAAAGGCCAAGCGGGTGAACATGGGCATGGCCGTATAGGACGAGCTTCCAATCATTCTTGCCGGTGAGGGGATCTTTGCAGGGTTTCCGGAGAAATCGAACGTTGTTGGTGTCTTCCAGCTGTTTGATGGTGGCGGGGTACTGCTGAAATTGGCGGTAATAGAGCTGGATGGCGCGCTCGTACGCCTCGCCGCAGTGGATGGCGTCAATGTCTCTTTGGCGTTTCAGTTCATGAGCCCATCGGGGCGCGGCGATGGCAAGCGAAAGGAGCAGCAGGAAGGTGAGGAAGATGACGACGAGGAGAACGATGCCGGATTCCGGATCGCCCTGGGGGCGGCGGTGCGCGAATTGTGACGGATGCTGCATGGTGTTTCCTGTTGTGGGGCTTTGCCGCGAATCGCGCGTGGGCGGCGAAGGCTATGGCTCTTAACTCCGTGTCAAAGGCAGGCTCTGGGTGTTGTTGTAAAGCAGGTCAGTGACCTGGATAGAAAAGGGTAGAATCTTGACGATCTTGTAGCGATGGTCGACGACATCGCCCTCCGAGGCGATGTAGATGTTGTTGCCGTGAAGGAGAAAGGCCTTGCGCACGTTGCCATACGCCTCATATCCGAAGAATTGCAGGTCAATTGGTGGCGGGGGTGGTGGTCCAGCGGGGCCTGTGGCGGTAGCGATTTGCTGCTGATTGGGCCGGACGGGGCCCTTGACGGCCTCGATTTTTGCGGGCGGGGCTGAATTCATGGAGAAGATGTTACGTCCGGAGCCGGTGTACCGAATGGATTCAGCCTGGGCCATGATCTCCGGATGGAGGGTGGGGTCGAGCTTGGACAGACTAACCGGGATGCGCGCTGCGGTGCCGGACCCAGAGGAAGGTGGAGCGGCCGCCGACGCAGAGGCGGGCTGCGGAGGTGGTGCGGAGGGCGAGCCGAAGAACAACCGGTTGACGTCCCATATGACGAGTCCGAGGACGACTACGCCGAGCACGGCGGCCGCGATGACTTTCTTCTTATTCTCTGTGCCGAGCTTCAAGGCCATCAGCGCACCTCCGCAGAAGAATACGGCGTGAGCGGATAGATGAGCCGGGCGCTGGTGTTTCCGCTATCGGCGTTGCCGCCGGAGCCGGATGCGGAGGGCGTAGTGGACGACGCGGGAAGGTCAGTAGCGCTGGAACGAAGGTATGTGTCTATGCGGATACGGAGGTTGACGAGCCCACCCTGCTGGCCGTTGAATGCGAGGCCCGAAATGATGAACAAGACGTGGTGCTTGTCGCGTTCGAGGTCATTGATGAAGTGCATAAGGGGCGCATACTGGCCGCTGAGGCTAGCATCAATCTGCACCTGTGCGATGCCGCTGATGGCCGGGGTGGGCGTGTATTGCGCGTTGGCGAGGCGGACGTTATCCTGCGCGGCAAGATTGCCGAGCTCGGCGGCGATGGTGGAATAGTTTGGCGCGATGCGGGCATCGATGAACTGCGCCGCCTGCTTGCGAGCATCGTTGACCTTGGATGGAAGGTCGTGAATCTGGCCCATTTTTGCCTGGAGCTGCCCGAACTGGATCTCTTCAGAGGCAAAAGCCGGGCTCTCGTCGGAGCCGATGGCGTGCATGGCCAGGATGACTTTGGCCCCGAGAAAGATATCGAGCAGGAAGATCGCCACAAGGCCAGCGATGTGCAGATTAAGAAGGGTAAAGAGGGCGCGAAGTTTTTTCATGGGCGGGACCTCTTTGCGGGGAGGGTTTGCGGTCTGGCTTTGGTGTGTTTTGCTGCTGCGTGAGGCGTGGGCTGTGCGGCCCTTGCGGGTGATTGCGGTGCAGCGTCAGCCGGCGGTACGGGGTGTGGCAGTGGCCGGTAATCGGCGAGGATGTCAAAGTTCACGTAGGACGGCATGCTTGCGTTGACAGCGTTGGACTCATTGCCAGCGCCGACCTGAGCCGCGAGGGATTCTGAGGCGAGACGCGGCGAGGCGAAGTAGCGGGAATTCTCAAGATTACGAATGAGATCGACGCCGCGATCACGCGGGCCGAGAACGCGCAGACGGATAATCACGTGTCCATTCGGGCGGACGATAGGCTCGAGGTTGACGACCTGTACGCCGCTGGGGAGAACGGTTTCGAGGTCTTCCATTGTGGCCGTCCAGGAAAAAGCTTTGCGGCGGAAGAGTGAGTTGAGGAAATCGGATTCCTTCAATGTGGCAGCGTTTTTCGGCTCGGCCATGAGGTTGCGGTAGCTCTGCTGTTCTTCTTCGAGCGAGCGAACTTGTTCGTGCAATGACTGGACATGCGCCGTGGCGGCGGCGGCGCTACTCTGCTCCAGGTGGAGCTGGTAGCCGAGGAATGCGCCGGCCAAAGCCAAGATGAGCGTCCAGATGCGCAGGCGGTTATAGAGGGGCCGCAGCTCAATATAGGGTCGAGTAGCGAGATTGACGGTAATACGCATCAGATTGCGAGCGCTCCTGCGATGCCTGCGGACATTCCGTCCGGAAGTGAAGCCGCGGACGGCGTGGTGATAAGATCGCGCACTCGCGGGGCAAGGGGATCATTGGTGTCGATGAGGGAATTGAATCCTTCAGCCCCTCCCGGACCGGCGTAGTAAATGGTCGATGGCAGGGACTGCAAGGTGTCTTCGAAATAGGCCAGTGCAACGGTGACAGCCTGGGCGAGTTCCTCGCGTTGGAGGGCGGGATTCTGGGGAAGTTCCAGCGTGCGATGGAGCAGGAGATCATCCTGACGGACGATGGCGGTGGTGAGAGTGCTGTGGCTGCGCTTGATAATGAGGGCCGGGCCGTTGGCACGAAGTGCTGCGAGTGCGGCGATGGTGCTGGTGAGCACGGAGCCGGGTTCGAACCCGGCAGCGCGGATGGCAGACTCGTATTCTGCGAGGATGGGGCGCGGAATGGCAACAACCAGCACGCGAACCTGTTGCGCCGCCTGCGGAAGAAGCTGGTAGCTGATGGCGGCGTCTTCTACGTCGAACGGGAGCATCTTGCGCAGGCGGAAGCGCAGGATGGGGAGGGCCTCGCGCTCGCGCGGAGGGAGCGAGTCGAAGTCGAGCAGGAAGACGCGTGCGGCCGCATCGGGAACAATGACGGTTACATTTTTGCGGCGCGCTCCGACATCTTCGAGCGCTTTGCGAACGGCGGTGGAGACAGCAGGAGTGTCGACGAGATTGGTGCTCTTGAGGCCGGGGGCAACGGCGCCTTCAGGAATCGATGCATGGCTGAAGGTGAGGGAGTCATCGTCATTGCGTGGTGCTCCCTTTCGCGTTTCGCGGCGCGCAGCCACGACGCCGCCGGGGAATATTTCGCAGGCGAGCGGCGGGCGGAGGTGCGAGTTGGCCGGAAGGATGGAGAATTTGAGCGGCACTAGCGTGTTGCCTCGATGAATGTAACTTTGTTGATTTCTTTTAGTGTGGTGAGGCCGCGGCTGACGCGGTCGACGGCGCTTTCGCGCAGGAACTGCATGCCTTCCTGCTGGGCAAGACGGCGGACCTCGGATGTGGGTTTCTTGTCGAGAATGGCTTCGCGAATGGGGTCAGTGAGATCGAGCAGTTCGTGAATGGCGGTGCGGCCGCGGTAGCCGGTGCCGCCGCACTCGATGCAGCCTGCGCCCTCGCGGAAGGGGAAATCCCGCCACTGAGCGGGGTCGAAGCCGCTGAGGACCAGCGTTTCGTCGTCGTAGTGGATTTCGCGAACGCAGTGTTCGCAGACGGTGCGGACGAGGCGCTGGGCGAGGATGCAGTTGAGCGCGGAGACGAAGTTGTAAGCCTCGACGCCCATGTTAAGGAAGCGGCCGAGGACGTCGACGACGTTGTTGGCATGGACGGTGGTGAAGACGAGGTGGCCGGTGAGCGCGGAGTTGATGGCGATCTGGGCGGTTTCCTGGTCGCGGATTTCGCCGACGAGGATCTTGTCGGGGTCGTGACGCAGGATGGAGCGCAGGCCGCGCGCGAAGGTGAGGCCTTTTTTCTCGTTGACGGGGATCTGGGTGATGCCGCGGATCTGGTATTCGACCGGATCCTCGATGGTGATGATCTTGTCTTCTTCACTCTTGATTTCGTTGAGTGCGGCGTAGAGCGTGGTGGTTTTGCCAGAGCCGGTGGGCCCGGTGACGAGCACCATGCCGTAAGGCTCGCGAATGTAGCGGCGGAAGCGGCGGAGGTCGTCCTCGTGGAAGCCGACGACATCGAGGGTGAGCTTCTGGAACTTCTCGCTCATCGATTCCTTGTCGAGGACACGGAGGACGGCGTTTTCGCCATGCACAGTGGGCATGATGGAGACGCGGAAGTCGATGAGGCGGGTTTTGTAGCGGACGCGGAAGCGGCCATCCTGCGGGACGCGGCGCTCGGCGATGTCGAGCTCGCTCATGACCTTGATGCGGGAGAGGATGGTTTGATGATGTTCGCGCGCGATGGGCGCCATGGCTGCCTGGAGGACGCCGTCGATACGGTACTTGATGAGGACCGAGTCGTCGTAGGTTTCGATGTGAATATCAGAAGCGCGGCGTTCGAGCGCGGTGAAGATGGTGGTGTCGACGAGACGGATGATGGGGCTGATGTCCTCTTCGGAGGTCAGCTTTTCGATGGAGATGTTCTCGTCGGGGTTGTCTTCAGCGGAGACGAAGTCGAAGGTGAGGCCTTCCGAAGCTTCGTCGAGGACGCGCTGGGACTGTTCGGTTTTCTTGAGCAGGTCGGTGATCTGCGAGAGCGTGGCGACGCGGGTGAGAATGCGCTGGCCGAGGAGGCTCGAGATTTCATCGAGCACCATGAGGCGGCTGGGGTCGCTGACGGCAATGATGAGGCGGTCTTCGAGCTGTTCGAGGGGCACGAAGTTGTAGCGGAACATCAGCTCGACAGGAACGCTGCGGATGACTTCGTGCTGGATGCGGAAGTTGCGGAGGTCGATGAATTCGCAGCGATAGCGGCGGGCGAGATTCTGGGCGACCTCGAGCTCATCGACTTCGGGTGGTGCGGTTGTGACGGGTGCGTCAGCCATGGGTGAAATTCCTTTAGCCGCCCAGCGCGCCGCTGCTCCCCATCGAGAAGATGGGGAGGTACAGCGCGATGAGAATGATGGTGACGACAATTCCCATGACGATGAGAATGGCCGGTTCAATGAGCGACAGCGCGGCGGTGAGCGCGGTCTGGACGTCTTCCTCGAAGAATTCGGCGACGGAATTGAGCATTTGCGGAAGCGCGCCGGTGGATTCGCCAACCTCAATCATTTCGGTCGAGAGCGGAGGAAAGACGCGAGTGTCTTTGAGACTGTTAGCGAGGCCTTTGCCCTCGCGGACGCTGTCTACGGATTCAAACACGGCTTTGCCGATGCGGCGGCTGGAGATGGAGCGTGCGGCGGTTTCGAGCGATGGGACGAGCGGCAGGCCGCCCATGAGTAGCGTGGACAGGGTTCGGGAGAAGAGCGCGACCTGGTACTTGAGCCAGATCATGCCGAAGATGGGGAGACGAATGCGAATGCCGTCGATAAGGTCGGAGCCGGATTCAGTGCGGCTCCAGCGCATGATGAGGAAAATGATGAGGGAGACAGCCGGCAATACGAAGAGTATGTAATGCTGGGCTGCTTTTCCGAAGTCGAGCATGGCCAGCGTGATGGACGGCAGGCGAGAGCCCATCTGGTTGTAGAGAAGCGCAAAGCGGGGTACGACGAACGAGATGAGAAAAATGAAAAGGCCAATGACCAGCACGATGAGCAGGGAGGGGTAAATGAGCGATGCCTGCAGTTTTTTGCGGAAGGTAAGCGAAATGCGCTGGAAGGCGAGATAGCGGTTTAGAACCTCGTCGAGGTTGCCGCTGCGTTCGCCGGCTAGCAATGTGGTGGTGTAGATGGGGGGGAATCCACCCTGAGCGTCAAACGCACTGGAGAGGGATTCGCCGGTCTTGACACGGTCGGCGACGTTCCTGATCTGAGCGGCGAAGCGCTCGTTTTTCTGGCTCTGAGCGAGCATTTGCAGCGAGTTGAGAATGGGCAGGCCGGCCTTAATGAGCGTGAGGAACTGCTGGTTGAAGATCAGGAAGGGCTCGAGCTTGATTTTGCGCGCAGCGCCTCGAAGACCGCGGGGGCGGACGGAATAGACGTAGTAGCCGGACTGCGTAAAGCGCTGACGCAACTCGTCCGCGGTGGCGGCAGAGTGAACCTGCTCCAGGACGCGTCCGCGTTCATCGGCCAGTTTGATGATGAATTCGGCCATAAGCTCTTGATTCTGCTGATGCCTCTTAGGGTAGCAGTTTACGTACTGAATAGACGCGGAGGCGGTACTTATCGCTCATTTGGGCAGGGCGGCGGGGTTGAGGTGTCCGATGCGGCCGTTGGGTCCGACGATGAAGGGCAGGCTGATGGCGTTCCAGTTGCCGTTGCCGAGGGAATGCCAGGCTTTGCCACCGTCGTAGCTGATGTCGGAGCCGTTAGTTCCGGCGGTGATCCAGGCATGGTTGGCTGGGTCCCATGCGACGGTGGAGCGATAACCGTGGGGTGGTTTGCGGGCGGCGGTCCAATGGACGCCACCATCGGTGGACCAGGCGGCGGTGCCGGAGGGGTCGTTGGGTTTGGTGTAGTCGCCGCCGACGGCGACATCAATATCGATGATCGGGGCGTAAAGGGATTTGGACGCCACATCGAGTGGATGGGACGCCCAGGCAAAGATGCCCGAAGAGGGTGTGCCGCCGGCCATTGGTACGCGCACCTGCTGGTAGTGAGAAAAACGAGAGGCCAGGCAGGCGCGGGGATTGCCCAAGGCGAGTGTGACCGTGCAGTCGGTCCAGCTGAGGAAAACGACAGGACCGCCGGGGCCCCCGGTAGCGAAGCTTTGGGGATTACCGGAGGCTCCGGAGACCTGCAGAAGCGAGGAGTTACTAGCAGCGAAGGCCGAAAGTTGACGGTTGGCGATGTTGAGATCGGCAGAGTGGTCGCGACGCCAGTGACGGCCCCCATCTTCGGTCAGGAGGACGACGAACTTTCCATCGACGGGATCACCCAGGATGGCGCCCTGTTCCGGGGACCAGAAAGTGATGGCGTCCCAGAAGCCCTTCGGGTTGCCGTTAGTGGCCAGGAGTTTCCAGTGGGCGCAGCCGTCTGTGGTTCTGTAGAGGCGGGAGAGATTGCCGGGGCCGCTGGACATGGCCCAGGCGGTGCGGGCATCAAAGGCCCAGATGGCGCGGAAGTCGAGTTTGGCGGCATTTGGCGGAGTGGTGCAAAGCTGCCAGTGCGCACCGCCGTCGAGAGTACGGAGGATGGTGCCGCCGGTGCCGCTGGCCCATGCGATCTCTGCATTGACGGCGTGGATGCCATCACTTTCTGG